>JAGXNZ010000328.1 GCA_019894655.1 Promethearchaeota archaeon
CTTCCACCAGAATCAGTAATAATCCCTACTCTATTTCCTTTCATAAATATGTTATATTTTTGAGCAAAGGATAATGTCCTCAAAAAGTATAAAAAGTCTGTAATAGAGTTAGTTGAAATTATCCCAGCTTCTTTAAAAACTGCGTCATAAATCTTTTGATCTCCTCCTAAAGAACCGGTGTGGCTTTTAATAGATCTGTTTGCAGCTTTAGTTCCTCCTGTGTAAATAGCTACAATAGGTTTATGTGGGGTTATCTCCTTAACTATTTGAATAAATTCTTTACCACGCTTGATTTCCTCTATGTAGAGCCCAATAACGCCAGTATGAGGATCGTCTTTAAAATAATTTAAGAAATCAACGACGTCGATATTTCTTTCATTTCCAACAGAAAGAGACTGACTAATGTTCACTCCCATTTCTTTTGCATGCCAAAAAGTTTGAGCAGCTACTGTTCCGGATTGGCTTATAATAGAAATATTCCCTTTTTTTGGAACAGCATAAGGCCAAAAAGTGTTTATATAAGCATCTTCTTTTTCAGGAAATCTATACCACGCGTTATATATTCCCAAACAATTTGGACCAATAAAACGCATCTTGTATTTTTTAGCAATTTTATCAATTTCTTGTGATAACTGAGCACCTTCTTTTCCAATTTCCCTAAATCCACCGGACGTTATTAATAAATTTTTAATTCCTTTTTCCCCACATTGTTCCATAACTTTGGGTACTGCTCTCGTAGGTAATATAAGAAACGCAAGATCAGGTGTAACAGGAAGCTCTAATACTGATTTATAAGCTTTAAAACCTTGAATTTTATCTAAGCGTGGATGAACAGGGTAAATATCCTCAACTCCTCCTCCAGCAATGATATTTCGAAGCTGCATCGATCCCATTGTAGTTAGTAAGTTGTTATTTGCCCCAAATACTGCTAAACTTCGCGGATTTAAGAGAGAATAGAGAAAATGATCTTTAAATGGCTCAATCTTATTATTTTCAGTCAAAATTAGGCAAAAATGTGTGTTTTTTTCAATTTAACTAATCATTTTTTGTAATTATTCTTAAAATATAGCTTTTACATATAAACTAATGTCCATATAGCACATAAAAAATTAGAAGGAAATTCAAATCAATTTTTCTTCTATTGAAAGTTCAACCATAATATTAATTCAAATTCCAAGCATTTAAGTTTAAAGTTAAATCAGATTTTTCCTGTCGAACCAAACCCACTTAACCCCCTTTCAGAATCAGGTAGCGTATCTATTTCAACAACTTCAAAATCGTAAATTTTACCAAGAATTATTTGGCATATGCGATCTCCTTTCTTTAAGACTACTTCTTTATTTGAAAGATTAATAACAATAGCCATCCATTCGTTCCTATAACCAGAATCTATAGTCCCAGGAGTATTGACAATTGAAATTCCCTCCCATAACGCTAACCCACTGCGAGGAACTACTCTAAAGTAATACCCCTCAGGAATTGCTGTAGCGAAACCCAACGGACACCCAATACGCTCCAGAGGTTTAAGAAGATATGTATCAGAGTTAACTTCAATTAATTTTTTTTTCCCATCTTCAAATACTATCCTTTTAAAACCCATAATTTGAGCATCTGCTCCCGCGTCTCCTTTCTTTGAGCGTTTAGGCAGTTTAACATCGTTATTAATTTTCTTGAATGGTATTACAACTTTCTCGGTTTCGTTTTTCATCTTAATCTTTTTTAAGTTTTTAAATATAAAAAAGAGAGTTATTAAAGAATAATTAAGGCTGTAAAGAAAAAAAAATATAAAACTATTAATCATTACCAGAAATATCAACAGATTAAAATATTATATTTTTCTTTACATAGTGGAAAATTATGATTACGACAGATAGATACGACCCTCGATTAGATAAAGACGCTATTAAAGAGATTTTTGAAGATTTTATTGAAAATAAATCATATTTCATATCAACTTGGCAAGATTTTGAAAAGGAAGTAAATAAAAGAGTTTTAGACCTTCAATATCGAAATTCTATGATAGTTGCTAAAGAAGAAGGAAAGATTATAGGTTGGGGAACCTACACCTTGATTAAAGATTATTTAGGTAATAAAAGAGCTCTTATACATCAAGTTCTAACTAAAAAAGAAGATTCTTATAGAAAAGGAATTGAGGAACAAATAATTCGAGAATTGAAATTGTATATTAAAAGAACTCTCAATTTAGATAAAGTATTTTTAATTTGCCAAGATTCAGATAGCGCTCTTAGAAACTTGGTTATGAAATTTGGTGCTAAAAAATCTAAAAACTATTGGTATGAAAATGATATCTAAGTGAAAATTTTTGGTAGATATAGATAAACTCCTTGATGAAGCGAAAGAGTTATTGAAAAATGAAGATTTTATAAAAGCTATAGAGATTTTGGAAGCTTTATACAATGATAATCCTTCTGAAAAAAGTAAAGAAAACTTAATAGGGGCTTTATTTTCATACGGAGGTTATCTCAATGATGATTTTGTTTTAGAAAACGAGAAATCTATAGACATTTTTAGAAGAATAATCGTACTTGAACCAACAAATTACAAAGCGTATTATAATCTTGGTATCTCCTATTTTAATTTAGAACGATTTGGAGATGCTCTCGAAGCTTACAAAACGGCGATTAACTTTAATCCAAATTATAAACACGTCTATTATAACCTAGGATTGCTATACGAATCGACCAGAGATTTTCAAAAAGCTGTTGAAGCCTACAGAAAAGCTTTAGAAATTGATCCTAATTACATTTATGCAATGCACGCTCTTAATTCAGTGAGGCAAAATCTAAATGATGAAGCTAATAAGGACAATCAGTCTCAAAAAAAAAAAGATGCTGTTAAACAATTGATCTCCTTACTTAAAGTTTCTAAACGAATTCGAATAGATATGATCCAAGAAATTCTTGAAATAAGTAAGGAGACTCTTATAGAACTTTTGATTAAATGGGGAGAAAAATTTAACTTTGAAATTGACGGAGACTACATTAATGTTAATAGAGAATACTTAGATGAATTATTAGAATATTTAAATTTGAACGGAATAGGAATTTAACTTAATATTATAAATCCCATTATAAAGTGTGTTGCTATTTCTTCAATAGCTTATTGTTTATTACACAACAGGCTATAAGAACTACCAAAGTTATGACACCAGCAACAATGTAACCACCAAAGGTTTCTAAAATGCCTTCCATAATATTGTTTGATACTATTTTGTGATTTTAAAATTTTTATTATATGAAAATCATAACAATTACTCTTTTTAAAATTATTTTTTAAATTTGATAGGTGTTGAATTTTGGAAGAAATTAAAAAAAAAAATAAGAAAAAAAAATTCTAAACTCTTTTTATCGCTCGATCTGAAAGTTAACTTGTACTCGAACTCGGTAAATTAATTTATCTTGATCCTCTTTAACTTTTACATCAGATTCGATAATTTGAATATTTCTAATACCACGAAGCGATTTTTTAGCCTCGTCGAAAGCAACACGCACAGCATCAGCCCAATTTTTATCGCTTGTTGCTACTAACTGAATACTTTTATATACTGTAATTTTGTTTCACCTTCTAATTATTATGATATTAATTTTATTATAGAAACTATAGTAAGACTAATTGTTTTTTTTTATTATTTAAATATTTCTACAATAAATTTTAAAAAAATAAATGGACTGAGAAAAAAAAAAAAAAAGAAGATTTACATCGAAATATTCGATTAGGCATCAATATTTTCAATTAAGGTGGTTGAATTAAGCATCGATATTCTCGATTAATGTCGCTACCCCTTGTCCTCCCCCTACGCAAGCGTTCGCAATCCCATATTTCGCTTTTTTATCTTTTAATATCCGAGCTAATGTACCTGGTAATCTTATCATGGTAGCCCCTAATGGATGTCCAATTGCAGTTGATCCTCCCATAACATTCACCTTTTCTTCAGGGATCCCGAAATGTTTCATGCAGTTAAGCGCGACTATGCAGAACGCTTCATTAATTTCCCAATAATCTATGTCATCAGCAGTTAATCCTGCGTGTTTCAGAGCCATTTCAGATGCTGGCACTGGACCGCGACCCATAACACTAGGTTCAACACCAGCCCAGCCAAGCGAAACTATTCTTGCCATAGGTTCTAATCCTCGCTTTTTCGCTTCCTCAGCTTCCATCATAATGCACGCAGTAGCACCTGCATTTAATGGTGACGAATTCCCGGCGGTAATAACACCTTCAGTAGTTCCCTCTCTTTCTTTATAGCCTGCTCTACCCCCATTCTTATCTAAGAAAAAGGGTTTAGATAGTCTTCTTAACCCAGCAACGCTTTCTAAAGATGATTTTCTCGCTGCTAAATCTTTATCGAGTAATAATGGTTCTTCAAGATTTCCCTCCGCATGACATTCAATAGGAATTATTTCGCCTTTAAACCAACCTGCTTCTTGATTATCAACCGTCAAGTTATGGGCTCTTACCCCAAATTTGTCCATATCTTCTTTAGTGAAGTTAGGGACTTCCTCTTCATATAATTTTTGAGCTGTTTGTAGCATATTAATAGTTGTTAGGATATCATATTGGGGTCGATACCATTCACTCTTTTTATTAATCATTTTTAAATTTGGATTAACATGGGTGTTTTGCATATCAACTCGCGTCATATGTTCAACTCCTCCTGCTAAACAGATTTTACTATACCCTGTCATGATTTCCATAATCCCTACATGCATTCCAGTCCCAGCGGAGCCGCATTGCCGGTCAACAAACATGGCAGGTACATTGACAGGAAATTCTGCTAAAAATAACGGAAGTCTACCACCATAAGTCCAATTTTCATAAACACCCATAGCAGTTCCTACGGTAAACTCATCAATATCCTTTTTCTCGATGCCTTTATCTGCTAATTTTTGATCAAAAAACTTTATCAATAAAGTAGCCAATAGTTCATCACTTCTAATCTCGCCAAAAACATCTCTTTCGGGCTGTTTTGGTCTAGACCGAGAAAAAGCTGTTCGTGCGTAATCAATTAACCAAACTTCTTTCATACTTGTGTATCCCTCTTATATTATAATTTTTTAAAACGAAGTTTTCATTAAAATTTTGTTATTAAGTTATGAATGCTCAAAACTGTATTAAAGTTTTTGATAATAAGGTTATGGGACTTTAAACAATCAATTGCTCTTTTCGATAATTTAACTAGAAATTATTAAGATTTAATTAGTATCATTTTTATTTTTGGAACGTTTAGTTAAAATATGGTAGACACGATTGTATCAATCATTGCTGGATCTGAATCAGACAAAGATGTTTACGAAAAAGCAGAAAAGGTATTGAAGGAAAATAACATCCCTTATGAGCTTAAAATCATTTCTGCACACCGGGATTCAGACAAATTAGACGATTATTTAAAAAGTTGCCAATCCTTAGTATATATTACTGTCGCTGGGTTGTCAGCAGCTTTACCTGGCGTAATAGCTTCTAAAACAGAAAAACCTGTTATAGGAGTCCCTGTTAGCACTAAATTAGGGGGTTTAGATGCGCTTTTATCTATCGTCCAAATGCCACCACGAGTTCCCGTAGCCTGTGTAGGAATAGACAGCGGTGAAAACGCAGCATATTTAGCAATCAGAATACTCAATTTGTTAAAGAAATAAGTTATGGTGTTATTAATGAGCAAAGAACTTATAGAATTAGGTAAAAAAAATGCTGCAAATAAAGCGGTTGAGGAAAATATTAAGGAAGGTATGGTTTTAGGTATAGGAAGTGGTTCTACCGTTGTGTATGCCGTAAAGAAGATTGCTGAGATTAACAAGACTAAAAACTTGAATTTAAAATGCATTCCTACCTCATTTCAATCTCACCAATTAATAATTGAAAACGGCCTCACTCTTGTTTCCTTAGATCAATATCCTGTGATTGATTTAGATATTGATGGAGCTGATGAAATTGATGATTCACTAAATTTAATTAAAGGAGGCGGTGGTTGTTTAGTTCAAGAGAAAATCATCGCATCCGCATCAAAAAAATTAGTGATTATTGCAGATTATTCTAAAAAATCTGAATTTTTAGGAGAGAATTGGCATAAAGGAGTGCCTATCGAGATTATCCCTAGAGCTTTAGTCCCATTGATGACGAAGTTTGAAAAACTAAAAGGAATACCCGTTTTAAGGATGGCAAAAGCAAAAGTTGGGCCTGTTGTTAGCGACAATGGTAATTTTCTTATAGATGTTGACTTTGGCTTAATTAAAAATCCTTTAGATTTAAATTTAAAGATTTTGCAAATACCTGGTGTTGTAGATTCCGGCTTATTTTTGGGAATGGCTCATATGGCTTATATCGGTCAAAAAGATGGGACTGTTAAGAAATTCCAGATTTAATTTTAATTGGTATCCTTTTTCTAATAAATCTTAAGTGGTGTGTTATCTATTTAGGAACAAAAGGCGAAGATATGTCTACATAAACATGATGATACTATCCTATAATCTAAAAAAAATATAATTAGTCGTGAAATGTTAAAGATTTACCACAACTGGGACAAAAATTTTGTTGAGTAGCTAAGCCATACCCACAATAAGGACAATAAGTGACTAATCCCCGAGTATAATCATCAGATTCTGGTGATGAGCCATTATCATAATGATACTGATAGTAACTCTCAGATGGTGTTGATAGATAAGATTTTCTTTTCTTTCTAAGATACATTGAAACACCTAATATTAGAGCAATCACAACAACCACACTTATAATAATTAAAACTAACATTAAGTCTATGGGGAGCGATGGTTGTATTAACACAACTATTAAGAAATCTTCAGATTCTCCTTCACTATCGAAAGCTGTTACTAATAAAAACGCTAAATAACCGTCTTGAGAGACACTATCATATTGTGAAGCAGTAGATAATAGTTTAGGGCCAGTTATAGTGGAAAATTCCATAGTATACGGAATTATAAAACTACCAGTATGCGTATTAGAGCTCAATTCGTAAATCATCTCAGAAAAGATGTTGGTTTTAGGATTAATAGGAACTATTGTTTTATCTTCTGAGAGGGATGCAATAAAAATATTAACGGAGACAATCATCTCAGAACCATTTTGGTCTTCATATGAAACGGAATCAGTTATATTTATCCGAAAATCAAGACGGGATCCTTGTGATATTGTAAATACATGTAACCTATCCTCATCGTGAGTTTCATCAAACGTAATTGACTGAGAATTATCTATTAGGATTATGGAACTTTCTTCTATAAATTCAGGAGGATTATTGTTGATTAACGATACAATTCTTGGAGAATACGGATTATAATAATTGGAAATAGGGTTGAAAGGCACAATATAAAAAATAGCATAACCAGGCACATCCGAAGAGGTTGGAATATAATCGTAAGAATATTCAAATAAAGTGTTTGATAAGGGGAAAGTTTTATTAACGGTCCCTGATTCAGTGTAATAAGTTAAGGGATACATCGATAAATAAGCGGTTGCATTGTAAGCAATATTGTCGAGAGTAGCGTCGATATTTAGCGAATCAATGCTATTTCTTTCAATATCGGTAGTTGATATTATACTTGATATCTGGGGTACCTTACTATTATTATAATATAAGATTTTAGACGATTTCGTGTAAGTTTGTGAGCCTATTGTTATATTTACATCAATAGTATAAGGTTTTGCATTTGGGGAAGGTAGAGTAATAGAGTGATTAATCGCGATCCCATCTGAACTTGAAATCATTTGAATCGATTCAAAATAGCTGTCGTTTTGTAGGGAAACATTAAGATAAGAATTCAGCACTGTGGAACTAACAGGAGCATCTAGGGTTTGGTTTTTTATGTAGAGCGAGATGTTTATCTGAGAGGATGGAGTGCTTTCAGAATCTACAATAATTTCTATAGAGACATTTTCGCTCTCGAAGAAAAAATCCATTAGATTTCGAGTTAGAATTGAATGATCTTGTTTATACACTTGTGAATCGTAAAGATCTGTAATCCAATGAAGATCTCCAACTGCTACAAAACGACCTCCTCCAAACGGATTATGATCGTATGCGGCAGCGATAGTCTTACCCTCTGCTGAAGCAATTGCTTCTGCATTTCCCATAACGCTTAAGGTACTTCCGTATTCCCATGAAAATTTACTTACACCTTGAAAAATCAAAGAATTATTAAAATTTGTTATGGATTGAGTAGAAACCGTAGCTCCGACACCAATCCATTCTTCATTAGCTACATTTTCCTCATTAATCGTAATTCCTAAATCGATATACGAGAATAACTCATTAAGGTTTTCAACACATAAGTCTTGATATCGCGTCCCTAAAAACAGCAAATTTCCACCATTTTCAAAATAATTTTTCAAATTAATAAACTCTAATGGGTTATAGGGTAAGATTGGATTTTGTAATACCACTAAATCGTACTGGGCTAATCGTTCTTCAGTCAAAATAGAGTTTTCCAAATTGCTATCGTAATTAGGAGACCAAAATTCTGCTAAATAATCTATAGAGATGTTCAGATGCGATAGATCTTCCATCCACCTGTATGAATCCATCTGGTAAAACGAAAGTTCAGGAAACCAATCGTTCAATCCATGGTAAGATTCCATTAAAACTCTATGCTCAGGGAAACGTATATCTATTGAAATTGTAATTGTATCATATTCCCTTATACCAGATGTAATGTTTAATTCGAAAGTTTGTAAGCCAGGGGTAGCGTTTGCATTTATTTCTACTCTGAGCTTAACGAACTGAACCCCAGCGTTGTTAAAAATTATTTGAGATTTATCTAAAGATAAAGAAATCCCATCGACATAATTCGTGTGGTTAACGTTTAAAGTATTATTAGTGCCAGATATTATCGATAAATTGAATTCTTGTACATCTCCTGGAAAATTAATTAAATCGAATGGTTTTATTGGTAACTTGTCAGGCGAAAGTTTGGCCACATCATTAATGTTTGAGAAATTTGCATTTAAATAATCTAAATACTCAAGAGATGCAGTTATATTAATAAGTCCGAACCCAGATTTCATGAATTCAGAATCATCAGTATTAGCTAAATCTTGAGCCCCCTCTAATAGCGCAATCCTTGCAGTTTCAGGCGAGATCGATGGATACGCTTGTTTCATAATAGCTAACGCACCAGCGACAATAGGGCATGCCATACTCGTTCCACTTAAAGGAATATAATCCGCATCACCTGAAAAATCGAAGAATCCTCCAAGAAATCGATTTCTATCAGAAATAATTGATTCTGGAGCCTCGGTCGATATAATATTTACTCCCGGAGCAACAACATCAAGATAACCTAGATAGGATAAAGATGGACCCCAACTACTAAAGGAAGCTAAATTGTTACTGCTATCTGTAGCTCCCACAGAAATGACATCAATGCCTGATGCTGGAGAACCTCCCGAAAAGTATTCCGGTCCAGAATTACCTGCTGAAGATACGGTTATTACCCCATTTTCGGTAACACTTGCAAGCGCTAGTATCATTGGATCACTTGCAATAGGGTATCTATCTCCAAAACTCATAGAAATAATATCAGCGTTAGCAGTGTTAGCACTCCATTCAATAGCACTAATAATATCTCCTTCTTCTAATCCAGTAGCATCTCCCGCTCTAGCGTTTATTAACGAGACTCCAGGAGCAACTCCTTTATACAACCCTCCTGAACCACCACCGTTGCCTCCAATGATTCCTGCGACATGAGTTCCATGACCGACTAAATCATCATAATCGTTGTAATCTAGAACACTCTCGTTTGAAACGAAATTTCTATTCATTGTTAAGTTTAAGTCAGGATGATCATAGATTCCCGTATCGATGACTGCAACTCTCACACCGGTGCCATCAAAAGCTAAGTGTTCGGCACCTATTGCAGGTAACCACCAATTAGAATAGAAATCTGCGTTCAAAGCACTTGAACTAGGAAACTCATTTTGAAAATAAGGAAAAATGTAATTTCGGGATTTATAAACCTTTTTTAAGGTGCTAAAAGATTTCAATGTTTCAATCTTGGAAGTTAATTCACTTGATTGGCATTTAATGTAAACAGCCGGTATAATATCGTAATTATCTAAAATTACATAATCTTCTAACACTTTATCTATGAATTCGATTCTTTCCGATTTTGAAGTTGTTTCCTCAAAAAGCATTATAGTTTTTATTTCGGTGACCCCATTCTGCTCTTGCGTTGCTAATTCTTTAATTAATAAATCATCAAAGATAAGATTATCTTTATTGATAGGCGGATTTGAATCACTTACATAATTGATTGCACTGTTGGATTTGAAAATAGGTAATTCATTAGCGTTCAATTCTAAACGATTAAGATAAGGAGGATTTTCGTTAAAAATTATACCACTTCCCCAAATAGGGCTAACAACGGAACTGATTAAAAAGAAACTAATTAGTAATAAATTACTTTTACTCCGAATATAATTCATACTCTTCAAGTATTAAATTAGTTATTTATTTCTAACTTTAATAGTTAAAAAACCATAATTTTTTTTAGAAAACCATTATTATTTAAATCTACAGCTAACGATAATTAATGTTTGAAATAAGAATACTCTGATAAAAAATTAAAACCAGGGGGCTGTGGATTAGTCGAAGATCGTTCGCTTGGCATGCGAAAGGCCGGGGGTTCAATAAACTGCGGGAATTACCCGTAATATGAAAATCCCCCCAGCTCCACTATTTTTATTCTCTTGTTAGTTATAATTCCTATGTTATTTGAATAAGGAATTAGATTTGTGTTTTAAGATAATTAAATAGTACGTGAAATCGGGATTTCACGATCTAAAATTTTTCTACCATGTAACTATAATACGATAGATGCGATCTGAAAATTATTAATAATTATTGTATTTGAAATTAATATGCCACTAAGAGAAATATTACTACTAGGGAATCCACAATTAAGAGTAAAATCAACTGAAGTAAAGCAGTTCAATGACGAGTACGAAGCAAATTTAGAAGATTTAAAAGATACTTTACTCTATCTACAAAAAACGAGAAAGATTGGCAGAGCTATAGCCGCTCCACAAATTGGCTGGAGGAAAAACGTTATCGTTTTTAACTTGCCCGATCGTTCATTTGTAATGGTGAATCCTAAGATTTTATCCAAAAGCAGAGAAATTATAGAAGTATGGGATAGTTGTTTTTGTTTTGATATTGCTTTTTTCATTAAAATTGAAAGATTTAAAGAAATTAAGGTAAAATACCTGAATAAAGAGGGAACTACTAAAGTGGAAACATTCGGTGATGATTTCTCTGAACTGATTCAACATGAAATTGATCACCTGAATGGAATATTAGCTACTGATCATTTAAAAAATCCAAAACAAATCGTAATGAGACATGAGTGGGAACAGAGGTTTAAGTAAAATGAAAAAAATTGGTATTTTAGGTGGTATGTCATATGAATCAACAATAAAATATTATGACCTGATTCTTCAAAAGTATTATGATAATTACAATGATTATAACTACCCAGAAATCCTAATTTATAGTTTAAATTTTCAAAAAGTTATCAATTATGAATTAGGTAATGATAAACCAAAATATATAGACTATTTAATGAGTGGGATTAACTCATTACAAAGGGGTGGCGTTGATTTCATAATAATGGCTGCAAATTCCCCCCACGCAGTCTACGATGACTTAATTCAAAAAACGAATTTGTCAATACTAAGTATAGTCGATGCTACGGCAGAAAAAGCACAAGAAATGGGATTAAAGAAACTATTATTAATTGGTATTAAATTTACAATGCAATCTTCTTTTTACCAACGAATCTTCGAAAACTCTGGTATGCAAGTGATAACTCCTGTGGATATCGAACAAGACTTGATTGATAAAATTATTTTTAACGAATTAGTAATTGGGAAATTTAAAAGCGAGAGCAAACAGAAGTTGTTGAATATTATCCATAACTATAAAGTAGATGGTGCAATTTTGGGATGTACTGAACTACCGCTGATTCTTCACAAAAATGATACTACCACTAAATTACTTGATACTATTGAAATACATGTAGAAGCAGCATTAAAATATGCAATGAAATAGAAAACTGTTTTTCTACTTTTATTTTAAAGATATTTTTTTCCTTTTTTATGACCTCTGGAAGTTTTTTTAAATCCCTAACGCTATTTTATAATTAACATAATAATGTTTTATTGGTAATTTCTATACCAGGCTTTAAAC
The DNA here is from genome assembly GCA_019894655.1 of Promethearchaeota archaeon. Next base: position 12,215 of record JAGXNZ010000328.1, read on the forward strand.
TTACGAGAATAAAAGTAAAGGACTTAACTCCAATTATTTTAGTCATGCTGTTATTATTTGTGTCAATAGCATGCGCAAATATGTTAATCCCGAGTTATGGGGTAATTCGAATAGAATTTAATATCCCTGAAGCATTAATCGCAATTCCAGATTCTTTCTTCTTGTTAACTAGTGCTACATTTGCTTTAATCTGGGGATATTACACTGATAGAATTGATAGAACAAAAGTGATTATCGCTGGTGCGTTCTCATGGACATTTGGAATGATATTAACGGGTTTTTCTACAAATTTCTTATTATTACTAATCTCAAGGATGGTTAGTGGAATTGGATTAGGATGTGTTATACCTGTAGGTTACTCCATAATTTCAGACGCTATCCCACCTGATGAGAGATCTGGATGGTTTGGGACGCTTGCAGTCCTGAGTTCAATATCTAATGGAGTTGGTCAGGGATTATCTTCATTTATAGGACCGATATTAGGTTGGAGATTTCCCTTTTTTTTCCTATCTGGAATCAGCACTGGAATTGTTGTTCTATTATTTTTTGTTAAAATACCCCAACGCGGAGCCAGCGAGAATGAGTTATTAGATATGGTTGATTTGAATTTAGAATATAGTTATAAAATCTCTAAAAAAGATTTAGCACAGATTTTAACAAAAAAAACCAACAAATACCTTATTATACAGGGACTTTTTGCTATTATTCCAGGAACATTATTAGTTTATTTCATGACTTCGATGCTTTCAACTCATTACTTCAGCATATTGCCTAATGAAATTCGACTTCAAACCGCTACTATATTTGCTGGTTTATTAGGGATTGGATATTTACTTGGAAACGTAATTATGTCTTATGTTGGAGATATGTTATTTAGAAAAAATAAAAAAAATCGGACTCGGTTAGCTACTGCTTGTATGATACTCAGTATTCCATTTGTATTAGTTACTCTTTTTTCTATTCAACCTATTGATAATACATTAGTTACTAATTTAAGTTATCCCATCCCAATCCCTACAGAAGAGATTGTTTCCTATGTTATAATGACAATAATCGAAATATTTCAACTTTATCCAAATTATATTTATTATTTTGTATTTGGTTTTATAGGAGCGGTGTTAAGTACAGGTTGGGTCTCGAATAAGAATGCCGTAATGGTAGATGTTAATCTACCTGAGCATAAGGGAACATCTACCTCTTTTTTCAGCCTCGCAGAACAAGTAGGGAAAGGGGTAACTTTATTGCTTTCATTTACATTGATATCTTTTTTTGGAAGTGTAATCAACATGATGATTTTTGCAGTCTTTCTCTGGGTACCTTCAGCCTTATTATGGTATCTGGCAGGTAGATCAGTTGAGAATGATATGAATGTTAAATCAAGAATTCTGTCTGAAAGGAAACAAGTAAATTTAATTGATTACATATTCGAATTAGAAATCCAGATGGACAGAGCTACCCAAAAAGTGCAAGATTCAAAATATTACATACTAACAGATCAAGCGAAGTTTAGTAAGTTGCTTGATGAAGCAATAATAATACTCAATTATTGCGAAAAAGAAGGAGAATATAGGAGTATTACCAAAATCGAGAATAGAGCTCGAAAATTAAATGTTAAAGCAAACTCAATAAAGTCTATGACTAATCAAATATTCAAAATTCTTAATGTAGAGGATTTATCTGCAAAAGAAATTGATATGCTTAATGAAGATCTTAGACAAATCATTCTGAAAATATCTGAAGGAGAAAGAAGCACATTTGGGGACCTCCAGATTTTATATGAAGATGCTTATTTAAAAATAATTGAAGCTCGATTGTTAAGGAATACTGATCTGATTAAAAGTAAAGGAAAAATACAGGATGCTCTAAAAATTTACTATAGAGTTAGAAATTTATTGAATGAACGTTTGGAAATCATAACTGAATCCACCGATATGTCAGAAGAAGATAAATTTGTAAATGAAAAAGAGCGGGAACTACTAGAAAAAACCTCTAATGCATTGGCAGCAACTAATACTCTAAAAAACGAGATCAAAGGAATTTTTAAGAAATTAGAAGAGAAGGGGATTAGAGAAAAGGATTTAAGAAAAATCTCGGATTTGACATATGAATACCATGTCAATCTTTATGACGTAATTGTAGATACATTTGGCCAAGATCGAAGAACAAAGGACATTATATTGGGAATACTTGAAGAAATCGATGCAATTTTTAACGATTACGATAAATTAAAAGAGCTAGAATTGAAAGTATTTTAAAATAAACAATTTATCTTTATCTTTAATTATTGAGAAATTCTGATTTTAATGTTTCAGTGAAAAGTGACTTCTCACTATTTCTTAACTCGTGTGTGTCAATTCCTTTCTTGTTATAAAAATCAGGGCTATCATCGTCTGAAAATAAATTCACAAGTAAGATGAGACAGTTTTGGAGTTCTAAATCGTTGTTTTTATCTCTATTGAAGTTCTTCATAATTTTGATAAGGAGATTGCTGAGCCATACTTTATTGAAGTTAGATTGGTCATCCTTCATGCTCTTAGATTTCATATTATAAAAATCTAAGATATTAGCTATACAATCCATTTTAATATTATTCCCTTACCCACATGAAAGTTCATGAGTTACATTAATTTATGCTCCCGAAATTAGGTAACTCTTTGTTATTAAATCAACAGATACATGCTAATTCGAATATAAAAATATTTCTGACTATTTGTCGCAAGAGAAAAGTGAAATTAATAGAAAATAAGTGTTGTTCAATACATTATTGGAGGGGATTACTTACAAGAAAAGAGTTAATAGTTATATTCTTCAAATGACTAACGAAACCATTAATCTAAGCAATAAAAATATCGTGCTACAATCAAACTTCAATATTTTCTATGAATGTATCAATGGCTTGTTCAAGATCGACCAAGTCCTCGACTTCTTTTATTTCACTACTGGCAATTCTGTTTAGAAATTCTTTTAAGAGTTTTTCCTTTTGTTTGTCCTGTGGGAATATTAAACTACTTTTATAATGTTCATAGTCTAAGATATTAGTAAAAACTAAAAAAATTATTTCGATGTGACTGTATTCAATCAAGCTCTGAAGTTTTTCTTTAGTAATGAGTGTTTTTGTTTGATCCTTATAGAATCCACTAAGGTCGTTATAATAGTTAGTAATGCGAGCAACATTATCCAACTGCGTCTGAAGGGCAGCCTGACTGATCGGACTATCATCAGAATACATGATTTCAAAATAAGCATTAACAAAATCTTTCAATTTTTGAAGCTTCTGTTGGAAAACTCTTGTTTTGACTATACGAGTAAACATAGGGCTTTCTTTATCTTTATAAAAGCGGAGTTCGAACTTAACTATAGCTAAAATGTCGAGGAATAATTCCTTTATATCAATGTTATCTCTTTCCATTTTACTGTAAGGATCTTCTTAGTTCTTAATTTATATTTAGTTTTATTAACTAGTATACATCTGATAATATAAAAATATACTATATATTGAATTCTAATTTTTTAATAAATTTAATTCTTAAGATTACTTTTTCTATTTGATTCTAATAGAGTATTTTTCCTGTTCTTGGTTTCTTAATAAGTTAATGGAAAATGACGTTGATCTAATATTTGATCTTTTGGAAAAAAGCTTTTTTGGCTTACTTTTCTTTTTATAAGTTTCCTGAAGATTATCGCTTTTATATGAATCCTTAAAATTCTGAGTGGAGAAAATATCATAAATTTTAAATCGTTAATAGGATTCTTTCTTAATTCGAGAAATTTTGAATAAAAACGGTTAGCTTTTGCTTTTTGCTTAGGGGTTTCAAAAGAAATAAATCTCTCGATAATTTTGCCCAATACCTCTGAATCTTCGTAACAATAGTAGTTTGAAGCCTTTAATGACCATTTAATTGCTTCTAACTGATATTTTATTGAGTTAAGTTCTTTAATAGGCCCTATCAATAATGCAAAAAACGATATGAAAAGATTCATAACTGTACTCCTAAAAATCTCGCGGACGGAAATTTTGATTTTGTGTCTAATAGAATTTCTAAGATCTTCTCCAAATAAAATCGTGCTATTTTGAATTACATTCCCTAAAACGATATTTCGAGGAGCAAACAACGCTGAAAAAACGCGATTTACTCGAAAAATCTTATAAAATTTAGCTTGTTCCCAAAATTTTTGCTTAGTTAGAAAATGGCTTACAAACATTCCTGTTGATTGTTGAACAACGCTAAGTATTTCGCGTGTAAGTTTTGATGCTGGTTCTTTGAAATTATGCTTAATCTCTAGTGCCAAAAAATACCTCTCAATTTCTTTAAGATGCCGACCTGAAACTCGATTTTTAAATATAAAAAGCAAATCACAATCAGAAATAATAGTATTTTCTATATCTGCTTGCTGACTTCCAAATAAGAGAAGAGATACGATTTTATTAATACCAATTTCTTTATTGATCAGAATAACAATATCTTTGATGTAATTTCGTGATTGCTCATTTAATCCATCAAGATTTCTGGAGATATGATGTTTTATTTTATCGTTTGTTTCACTAATTTTACCAGATTCTAAATCTTGCATCTTTTCTTGAAAATTTATTTGCTATTATAAAAATATTAAATGAAAATTAAAAGTTGATTAGAATAACTTATATTCGATTACTGAGAGAATACCCCCGACTAATAGCTTCCAAAACAGTCTGTGGTTTTTTAGCATCGCCGAGTTTTTCGACAGGAATTTTTAAAGTTTTTATCTCTTTAAAAAGAGAATCATTTGGTTTAACACCTGTGGCATAATAAACATAATCGACATCGTTAATTTGTTGTTCGGTATCTGTAGCATCAACATAAGATACATAATCTTCACCTATTTCAGTGACTTTTACGCTGGTAAGTTTTTTCACTCCGAGATAATCACATTTATCTAATAGAACCCATTTAGTAGTCTTACCCAATGCTGATCCTAATTTTGGTAATTGTTCTAAAACAGTTACTTTATTCCTTCCTTCATGCATCATTTTCAGCGCTACTTCTGGTTCTAATGCTTTATATAGTGTAAGAAAATTAAACGAATCTAGGTCCAATGAACCGTAGTTTGCAATGTAAATTGCTAATTCTATTCCTGTAGCACCGCCGCCTATAATAACATTATTTTTTCCTACTGGAGCATCGCCACTAAAAACATCATTTGCCCAAAATACATTCTCTCTTTCAATTCCCGTAATTGGAGGTTTAATTGGAGTTGAACCGGTTGCTACTAACACTGTATCTGGATTTATTTCTTTAATTCTGTCACTTGTTATTTCTTGTTGCAGGTGAACATGAATATTATATTTTTGTATCCAGTAAGTATAGTTTTCAATCATCCTCTTAAATTCGTTCCTTCCGGGCGGTATCCAAATTATATTTAATAGTCCTCCTATTTTATCATCCTTTTCATATATATGAACTTCATGACCTCTCATAGCCGCAACACGCGCAGCTTCTAACCCTGCTGGACCAGCCCCAATTATCATAACCTTTTTCTTGCTCTCAAGTGGTTTTAACTCGGTCTTAGCTTCCTTTCCTGCTCTAGCATTTCTTAAACATGTTACAGATTGCATATTAAAGATGGCATCAAAACATCCTTGATTGCAGCCAATACAATTCATGATATCCCTTAATTCGCCTCTCTTTGCCTTTTCAGGAAGGTAAGGATCCGCGATTAAAGTTCGCCCCATGCATATTGCATCAGCTTTTCCAGCCATTAAAATTTGCTCAGCTAATTCAGGTGTGTTTATTCTATTGGAAGAAAATACTGGTATAGTAACATGATTCTTAATATTTTCAGCTAAATATGAATAGCATCCCTCTGGAACATCCATCGTTGTTTGGGGTGTTTTAGTTTCGTGCCATCCTCCTGTCACATTGAGGTAATCCAGATACTTTGATAGTTCTTCTGCAATTACCCCTTTTTCTTTATAAGTATTACTATTAGGTACGAAATCATCTCCAGATATTCTGTAACCCAGGGGCGTATCATCTAACTTAGATTTCATTAATTCTAGAGTTTCTAAAGGGAATCTGAGTCGATCTTCTAAATCACCGCCATAGTTGTCGGTTCGCTTGTTTGTTTTTGGAGAGAGAAATTGAGTCATTAAATAGCCTGCATTTGCACAAATTTCAACAGCATCAAACCCTGCTTTCTTAGCACGTAATCCTGCGTCTACAAATGCTTGCTGTTCCGTTTTAATATCTTCTAGAGTCATTTCTCTTGGAGTAGTTTTGCTAAATTTACTGTATACCGCCGAGGGAGCGATGGGTGTTTTACCAATTATTAAAGGCATAGTATAGGCACCACCATGATATAATTGAGCACATACCTTTACATCGTCTCTTGCGTCATGAACAACTTTCGTTAGCTCAGTTAATGTAGGTAAATAATCATCACTATCAATAGAAATCATCATTGGAACTCCTTTTCCATAAAGGTCTACATAACATCCCCCTACAATAAGCATTCCAGCTCCACCTTTAGCTCTCTCTACATAAAAATCAATTAGTTTTTGACTGACATATCCGTCATTAGCCATATTAAGATTTATTGCAGGCATAACTATACGATTTGATATTGTTAAATTACCAATTTCCAGAGGTTCAAACAATTTAAAGAATTTCATACCAATTTCACATTGATTAAGTTAGAATTAATAGTTTTATTAGTTATTAAAATTGATAGCAACATAAATTATTAACTTTTATTTGTTTAAAGCTTAAACAAATGCTGTTCAAGCAATTTAATCAAAAAATCAAATTTTAAAGAAATACCTATCGAAAGTAAGAATCAGAACTCCGTTCATCTTTAGGGTCCTTCATAAATTGATTTGCTTGCCTTTTATAAGAATCGATAATTTGTTCCATTTCTTCGATCTGTTTGTTTAATTCATCGAAGTTCATTTCGATATTAAAATATTCCATTAATAATACAACCAATGCCTTAGACGCTCGTGGATCCAATGTCATTATGGGTAATGGTAATGTTTCTGCTAATAAGCATACTCCAGGAGCAAATCCTTTTTGTCCCGCCCAAGCGGGTAAGATTCCATTTGCTCCAGCAATCACACCACCCTCCATTAATGTAACATTATCATATTTTAAGAATGAATCAATAATCTCTTGGTCTGTCCCACAAACATGGATTATAGGCTCATCTCTTATCCTTTCAGTTACCATCGCACCTGCACTAACATACATTTTAATTTTACTATTTGTAATTTTATCCATCTCTTCACAGAATTTCTGAGAAAAGTCAAATACTCCTTGTGAAGTCTGAGGTTGATAATTAGCCGTTAAAATAAAGATGTCAGGTTTGTTTTTCTGTTTTCTTGACTTATAATAAACCTTTGCTGAGGGAATCTCCAATTTACCCTTTTCAACGTTTGATTTAGGAGGAAAATCGAAATATTCAATATCCAAGAACTCTTTGGCCTCTATCGAGTCTTTAATCGAGGTTATCGCTAGTTTTGCGACCAAAGCAATCCCTGGCCAACCAATTAAAACAACAGGATCGATTAAATCATCTGGATTTAACTCGAATTTCTTATTTATGTTTATATTCATTTTATTCCACCTTTCCTAATGCTATATGTCAAAATTTAATTTTTCTCCACAATGAGGACAGAATTCGATTTTTACTTTCATGTATTTCCCACAGAAAGGGCAATACATTCCGGACTTCAGATTTTTAGAAGCTTCTGTACTAGAAGCTTCAATACTTTGTGATGTTTGATAATAAGGTGATTGATGTTGAATTTGTTGCTCTCCTTTATTTTTTAAGTAGACATACAGAGAAGTAAGTAGGCAGATAAATAAGGGAGCAAGTAAGAACTCTGGAATATTAGAAAGTAGATCATATAGTATAATTAAACTGAAATTTCTCGTGGATGGGTTGTACCATGAAGAATCAGATATTTGGAGTAAGAAAGGATCCATAAATAGGTGGAAGATAAAATCGCAAACTGAAATAAGCACAAAAATACCAATTATCTTCCAAAATGCTCCCCTTGCAACTTTTCGAGCCTCTTTTAAGGGTTGAATTCCTTCTTCTGAATGATACGTAAATATGTAAAAAATGTAATACCCAAAAATGATAATACTTGGAATATAAAGAAAAATTGCCCCTAAAGCTATTCCTACACCTAATAGTAGAATAACAAGCAATAATCTCCCATTAAGTGCGTTTTTTAATTCAGCAGAAAAGTTCGAAGGACTACCAGAGAATTTAGCGAACAAATAATTGCTTACTAAACACATAGCAAAGATTTTGAAGATTAATAATATTAAATTATTGAAAAACTCCATAGTGAGTAATAAAGTAAGGTATTCAGTCATAAGGTTAAGATCGTCGCTATTGAGGGCCATTGGGTCTTTTAATAGAATAATATCAACAGCAGGAGTTAAGAGGATTCCTTGCCAGTACAAATCAGCAACTAACAAATTTTTAATTATTAACGAAACTATAAAAATTAAACCTAACGGGATAATCAAATTCACCCAACTTTTACCAAATAGATAAAAACCTTCAGAGATGATTTCGCTAAACCGTTTACTTGAATAGCTTTTCCGTCTTGGATAAGCATCCGACATAATTTTTATTATTCTCTTAATTATTTATAATTTGTTAAAAAAAATATAATTTAAAGGTTTAATCTTTAATTTACTAGTAGGTATACAAAAAATTAATGTAAGAAACAAAAATTCTTTTAATACTTGTTATGTACACACAACAACAACCCACACGCCATATTCCTGGAATAATATCTTATATAGATTATTTTTCATCTAAGAGATCAGCTTACATTCTCCTTTTTAGTGTCCCTGCTATTATTGCTTTTTTATCGTTTATACTGAATTCACTTTACACGAATATTTGGAATTTCTTTTACCTTTCGAATGTTTTATTAACATTTTACTTAACCTCTGGAGGAAGTATCATAATATCGATGATTTTCTACTCAAAACGCGCTCCACTACTTGCTAAACCCCCGAAGGGATGGTCTTTTCAAATGAATACTTTATTTACTGGAATAATGGGTTTGTCACTTTTAATTGGGCAAACTATTACAATTTTCCTTAGAAATGTCGCATTTCAAGAAGTTTTTCTCATATTGGGTACTATTATTTCCTTTTTTTTTGCATATGTTGTATATTTTTCGTTTACTACAGTTGGTAAATATGGAAATTTCACTTTAGCATTTGTACAGCCGGTAATTGAAATAACATTCTATAGTATTTTCGCATCTCAACTTCCTTTTTTATTTTTCATCAGAGCAATCCTTTTCTTTACAATTTGTGCTATTATTTTTGCGCTCCCATACGCAAGAAGTATGTCTCGAGTAAGTAATATATACAGACAAGCAACTGGTATAGGAGGATATCCTTTTATTAGAGCTTTCGTATTATCGATGTTAACAGAGGGTAATGATGACTTACTCGAAGGATTTTTTGATAAAATAGGAGTCAACACCAAAGTTTTAATACAATATTTAGCAATCAGAAGCAAGGCTTCTCAAAAACTTAAAGGTTTATTTGTCATACCGCATGTTCATTTTGGACCTTTCAAAACTTGTGGATCTTCAGATTTACCAGCTTATATCTACGATACATTTAGTAATATTCAAGGTACGACAGTTTATCACACTACAAATGATCACACACAGAATTTAACTTCCCAGAAGGAACTTGAAAAAATCTTGAGTAAAATAAGGAGCGATGTGAAGTACATCGAAGAAGACAATAAGGTAGAATGGATAAAAGAAATTAATGGCACCACAAGAAGCATGTCGAATTCTGCAAAGTTAATCGGTATTGATATAAATAACATTGCCATAATGTTCTTAACTCGACATCCTCTACCTTCTGATGATATTCAAGCTGAAATTGGCAATGAAATTAGAAAGATTGCAAAAGCTAAAGGTTATCGTGAGGTTATTATAATAGATTCACATAATTCTATTATAGGGGATGAAGTTTTAATAAGAAACAAATCGATAGAAGCTAATGACCTTATATCTGTTTCAAAAAAATTTTTTATATCTAATAAGGCTACAGAAAATGAGAATAAAATTGTTGTACAATATGGTGTTGCAAAAGATCTAATGTCGGAATACACAGAAAGAGATGGTATTGGTACGGGTGGAATTGTTGTTCACTTATTTAAAGATATTGAATCAAATCAAAAAACGGTGTTTATTCATTTCGATGCAAATAATGCGTATGTAGATATTCGATCGTTCGTTTTAAACATGCTACAAAATAGAGGAATCGAGTGGGGGGAAATTACGACTTCAGATTCACACACTGTAGCAAGACAGTTCTCTGCTCGTGGATATTCTCCTTTGGGTGATAAAGTCACATTAGAAAAGATTCTAGAAAAAATTGAAAATTTAATAATTATAGCAGAAAACAATTTAGAAGACGTGGAATTTTTTTATCACGATTCAACTGTCGAAAATGTAAAAATATGGAATGATCCTCGCTATTTTGAGGTAATTATGAATACTTTATTCAAGTGTATTAAAGTTTCTCAAGGACTATTCACTTACAGTATGATAATCCCTGCTTTATTCTCAATAATATTACTCCTATTTTTCTATAACATCCAATTTTCTGTTTTTTTTTAAAATCTTGAAGCTTATCTTTGTATGATCTACATATTACAGAAATATTTGTAAGAAATATACCCTTTTTTCTTTAAAAATAATTATTTCGTTATTGCTTAAGTAATGTTGAGTTCCGAGATTTCAAGATTAATGAAAATAACTTTTATTGGTTCTCCGGCTGTTGGGAAGACGACTATGCTGAGACTCCTATCAAAAGATACTATTGACAAATTTTATTTCCCTACTCATGGTTTTGATTTAAAAACGATTAAATTGGATGATTATCATATTCGCATTTGGGATTTTGGCGGTCAACAAAGTTATCTAAAGACTTATTCAAGAGATTACCTTATTGGTTCAGATGTTCTTTTTATTGTTACTGATTCTACACCCCGAAATGTTTTAAACTCGCGAGAATTAATTCAATTCGCGACCCATTTTATCGATCGGGAGTGCCCTATAGTTGCAATAGCAAATAAACAAGATTTAGAAAAGAAAAATGGAAAAATGAGTCCAAGTCGCGTAGAAGAATTGCTTCACATAAAAACTTATGGACTTACGGCGATAAATCCAAGCGAGAGAAATAAATTATTAGATATTATTAGAAAAGAATTAAACCAAGTTTTATTAAGAAGGAGGTTAAAAGAAGATGAATTTTAACGAAAAAGAACTATTTGGAGCCGCTCTAATAGGGTTCGATATGATTGATGGTCCTTTCCTCAAATGGAAAAAAGAATATGGACCGCCAACAAATTTGATGAGGTTAGAAGATTTTGCCATGAACTTCTATTTAGCATTCAGAGGTGGTAATGCGGGGAAGAAACCAAGAGCAATTTTGTACGATAAATTCTACATTGTCGCCTTTCCCCAGGATCTTGAGTTATGTTGTTTATTCATGAAACCTCAAGGAATAGATAAGAATATTAATCAGTTAAATAAAATAGCTTCAAGAATAGTTCATGAGATGAACTCTATTGAAGAGGAAGAGGACATGCCTATTAATTCTGATGAAGATGCAATCGAAGAAATGAAACGATTAATCGTAAATTTATTAAATGGCACAGAAATGTCTACGCCTGAGTTAAAAAGGTATTTCAAATTAAGCAACTCTCAAATTTGGAAAGTAATGTCTAATTTAGAAAGCTCCTTAAAAGTAAAGCGTGCAAGAAAGGAAGGAAGAACTGTTTTATGGACCGCTAACTAAATATTTTTCTAATTTTAATTTTTATTTATTTATTTTTGTATCTTTTGGTTTCCTGGTCATCAAATACATAATTAGCCAAGAAACATAAAGTACTCCAACACCTATAATCCAACCAGCTTCTCCTTCAGATCCAAATCCCGGTATCATCAGTAAGAGGTCAAATAAGAAAATTCCTAATATTGCAACAGCAATCATCATTAAAAATTTCCCGACTACGTTCCATATCATAGTTTTTTTAGGAGAATATCCAATAACACCAAGAGGCATAAACATTAGAGAATCTGGGAGGGGCGTTATACCAAATACGACTAATAAAATGGGTATTAACCAAGGTCTTTTATCAA
>JAGXNZ010000329.1 GCA_019894655.1 Promethearchaeota archaeon
ATTCTATAATCTCTTCCTTAAGATTAGAAGTCATATTATCTCACTATCTGAATAATTAAACCAACTTTTATATTTTCTTATCTTGCTTTTGATTATAATAGTAAAGAATCCATTAAATTTGAACCAAAATTATAGAATCAAAATTATAAGAACATTTTAAAAACGAGTTTTAAAAATGAATTTGTTTTGTTCGAAATATCAAAAAACCAATATTTTACTAAATATTTCTGAAGACTGGGAAAAAATTGAGAAATATTTATATGAAGACCGTTTGAAAAATATTGAAGAATTTCTCCAATTCTAAGGTAAAAATTATATAATTTTGATATTAATAATATTATAGAAATAATATGACAGAAATTAAACTTAACATACCTAAATCTTTACATGAAAAAATGAAAAAACACCCCGAGATTAAATGGGATACAATTGCTCAATCAGCTTTAAAACACTATATCGAAAAAATTGAAATCACTGAAAAAATTGCATCAAATAGCAAATTAACTATAGATGATGTTGAGGATATTAGCAATGAAATTACTAAAAGAAGTTGGCAAAAACATAAAGAGTATCTTGAAAAATTAAAAAAATGAAGCTTATCATTGATACTAATGTATTAATCTCTAGTTTATTAAAAGACTCAACAACTAGAGAACTTATTCTTAATTAAACATTTGAATATTATTTACCTGAAATCGTTATAAGTGAAGTAAAGAAATATCTTCCATATATTATTCAAAAATCGGGACTAACTGAGGAAGAGATAAAAAAATTTCTAAATACATTACTTGAAAACTTAAAATTAGTGCCTCTTGATGAATATGAAGAAAAAATGGATGAGGCTATGGAGATTATCGGTAAAATAGATGAAAAGGATACGCAGTTTATAGCTATAGCTTTATCAATTAAAAATAATGGAATATGGTCTAATGATAAACATTTTGATGAGCAAACGAAAATAAAAACCTATAAAACCATTGATATCATTAATCTCTTAGAGAAAAAGTCGAAAACTCAGGATGACGAAAAGGAAGATAATAAAAAGTTATAATTCTAAAAAAATTTTCTTAATTTAAGGTTAAAATAATTTATGTGCTTTTAAGTTAAGTAAAATTCTTTTGGTTTTTTAAAAAAAACTTAAAATTAAGTGATTTAACAAGGTTTTGAATAAGTGAGATGGACATAGTTTTAAATTTAGTTATAAATGATATTAGAACATCATTCTCGTAAAGAAAAAGTTTTACTATTCGGGGATAATTATTATCAAATTATTAAAAAAAAAAGATTATTAAGGTATAATTTTCATTTACTCAAAACATCCAGCAGTACTGGCAGGAATTAATAGAATGTCGTCACCATTACTTAAATTATAGTCTCTTAATTGATCATTATCATCCATGGTAACTCCCCCAGATGACAAGTGAAATTCATCTGGATCGAGCCCGAATAAATTTCCTAAGGTATGTTTAATGTCACTTACACTGTTGGCGTCATTCACTGTCAATTTTTCCTTCTTTTCGCCAGGACCGATGGTGGACATAAAGTATAAGGTGGACTTCTTCCCTGAGGACGGTATCTTTGAAGCTGGTGTTTTGGATTTAACCGGTTCTAATTCTTCGTCAAAATCTTCTTCAAAACTCATTCAAATCACATTTAGTTTTTTTGAGATTAATACTCTCATGGTAATTAAGTATTATAAAACCGATTGGAATGAATTTGAATTTTTAATCCTCAATTTCTCAATAATAACGATAAGAACAATTTTTAAATGTTGTTGATCATTAATTTAGTAGTATTAGGTGAAGTTAAAAGCTATGATAGAGTTGCAATTGAAGTGTTCCTCATGTGACTATGAGCGTATTGTCAGTGAGAGGGAGTTTATAGAGGATTTACAGCAATGTACTAACTGTGATTCAGATAATATTGAGATTGTACCAACTGGGAATTCATATCCGGAAAATTATCTCTCCGAAAGGGCGCGTATTATAAGGAATAGGTTAAATGTGATTGGTGTAATTAGTATAATAATGCTACTCTTAAGTTTCGCTATCACACTCACAGTATATCCTTTATTTGGAATACCGTTTACGGTAGTTGGTATTTTATGTTTGTTTGTAGTCTCTATAGTTTCGCTTTTATGGAGCTAGGCACTTATTTGGCTAGAATATTGGGTAAGTAAAATTATCTTCCCAGGAATGATTGAATTCTACTTTTCTTTAATTTAGGGAATAACAATTATCCTATCTTCCTTGATTCTATCAAGAACTATTTGAGTTTTTACTCGATTTTAAATAATATTCAACCCTGTTTAACCACTCCTCAGTTAAAGCATTGAACAATTCTACTTGCTCTATTTGGAGTACATGACCTGCAGTATCTAAAACTGCAAAAGTAGCTCTAGGATAGTTTTCTATGATTTCCCAAGCGTCTCGATATCCTACAGCTGAATCTTGTCTCCCTAACAGAAATAAAACTGGCTTGGGAAATTTATCATCAAGGTCATCCACATCATAAGAAAATTTTCGATTCAAATCTTCTAAGAATACCATATCGGCGATTGTCACGCCTGACAATGCTTCCTCTTTCCCTCTTTCAAAAACTTTTTTATTAATAACTGTAGCTGAATACTCAAACATTTCCTTTTCAAAAGGAGTTAAATTCGCATATAAATTTTCATCTTTTATTAAAACAACAGGTTCAGGTCTATGCCCTTCCATTGGCCAGATTAATGGAGCTAAGAATAAAATTCCATCAATTAATTTCTGCTTTTTTTTGATCAATCCTCTTGCCAAATAACCACCATAAGATTCACCAACGACAATAAAATTCTCATCAGGTATGATGTCTTCTATAAACTCTATTATGATCTTAAGATAATCATCAGTGCCTTTAATCCAGTCTTCTCCTTTAGATTTTCCCATTCCTGGTAAATCAAAATATATCCTTTTATAATTTGGTCGTACATTGAAAATAGGTTCCATGCATCCTTTCATTATCCGATGATCGACTGGCCATCCATGAAGCATTAATACTGGATGCCCTTCACCTATAATTTCATAATAGATTGTTATATTTTCAAGTTTGCATTCCATCTTAATCAATAAAAATTATTAAATTAGATCTCATGTTTATCATATTTGATAAATTTGTATATAAATATTGGTTCATATTTCTAAAATTCTCAATTTATTCTAGAAAAAACTTATTATAATCAGGTGTTGTAGAAATAAATGAAGATTGGATTTTACTCAGGAATAATTATTGTCGTATCTTCCTTGATTCGGTCAAGAACGATTTGGGTTTTAACCTCTTCCACTCCTGGAAGGTTTCGCAACTTTTCAATTAGTTTCATAGAGTCCTCGTGGTCTAAACACTTAGCCATGATAAAAATAGGGTATTCCCCTGTAACTACGTATCCGTATTTGACTATATCCATGCTCTCTATTTTTGTTTTTATCTGTTCAATTGGTTGTTGTGAGTTTACTCTCAACGACGCTATAACCATTTCTCGATAGCCCAATTGACGGCAATCGATTAAAGCCACATACCTTTTAATTAGGGTTTCTTCTAACTTTTGAACGCGAGCTCTTATAGCTGTCGCGCTCTTCGGCTTTTTCCCCAATTTTTCTGATACTTTTTCAGCAATCTTATTTATCGTTATTTTTCCATCATTCTGCAATAAATCTAAGATTTCTCGATCAATTTCGTCTATATCGAATTGTTTGGTCCCATTTGTTACCATTGTCAAAACTCTAAATTTTTAATGTTCAATTATAAAATAGTTAATACTTACTTATAACTTTTTTCACTACAAACGAAGAAATTTTTAGTTTTTAAAATTATATACTCTTACACTTTTAAATAAAAAAACTATATTTAAATAGGTGTATGCATTTTATCTCTACAAGGTATACCAATTTTAAACAAAATTTGGTATCGAGCAAAAAAAAATAAACAAAATATCTAAAAAAGTTGAAAAAAATGGCAGATATAAAACTTAATACAGTTGGAAAAAAGTGTCCTATGCCTGTACTCATGACAAAAAAGGAGTTAAAGAAAATGAGTTCAGGACAAACTCTCGAGTTAATTTCTGATGATAGAGGAGCCTTAAAAGATGTACCAGCTCTTATCAATAAAACCGGGGATACGATAGTCGAGACAAAAGAAGAGGGCGATAACATTACTTTTACGATTAAAAAGGCTTAAACCTTAGATTTACGAGAAGAGTGGTAAACGATGACAACCTATTCTTTTTTTATTAGTACTGAACCGTATAAATTTGAAGCGAGCGATTCGTTAATAGAAATGTCTAAATCCTTGATTAAAAAGGGACACACGATTAAAGGATTTTTTTTCTTTGGAACTGGCGTTTACAACATTAAGGGAGATATTAGTTGTGGCTCTTCTATAAGAAGTGTTCCTAAAAAATTAGAACAATTTACCATAGATAATAATATTCCAGTGGCGGGGTGCTCAACTTGGGTAAGCTTAACAGGATTGAAAGAGTCGAATTTTATTAATGGGGCGAGTGAAGAAGGTCTAGGAGATTTTTCTAATTGGGCCGTAGAATCGGATAAAATAATAGTATTTGGTACGGGGGGATAAACAGAATGATAGAATCTGTAGTAATAATAACCGATCAATCTCCTATGGGGAAGAATTCAGCTTTAGAAGCAATTCGCATTGGTTCGGGATTTGTTGCGCTTGGAGAATATGTCAAATGTCAAATCGTATTTACGGGAGACGCTGTTTACTTACTCAACAAGAATGCAAAACCGGAAGTAATTGGAATGGATACATTGGACGAAACCTTTGAAATCGCAGACTTATCAGACTTAGAACTTTATGTCGTGGATAAAGCATTGGAAGACGCCGGGATGAGTGCTGAAGATTTAATTGAATACGAAAGTTTGAAGATTATCACAATCGATGAAGTTGTTGATTTAATTGAAAACGCTGATACAAGTTTTAGATTTTAACGGAGGAGAATAAAAGTGGCTGAAAATAGAAATGTTCTGTATTTGTTTGGATATAGTGAAATGACTGGGACACATTTAGAGCGTTTATTACCTATATTAAAAGCACAAGTTAACAAAGGTTCACAGATTGGATTTGTACTGATTCATGATGGTGTAATTGGAATCAATAAAAAAGGTAGAATCCCAAAGATGATGGAAGAGTTGCTCAATATGAAAATAACTGTTTATGCGATGATCCCTGATTTACAAGCTCGCGGAATTGCTCTGGAAAACATTCACGATAAAGTTAAAGCTATCGAATATGACGATCTAACCGATATTTTAGATGTAACACCAAAGATAATATCTTGGATGTAAACACTCCGAGAAAATAAAATAGATTTTTTGAAAATTAAGGTAAAAAAATATTACAAAATTTATTAGAAAAAAAATAAAAAAAATAAAAAAAGTGAATAAAATGGCAGAAGATATTAGTTTTATTGTAAGTGATAGGTCTTTTGAAAAGTTTGGGATGACATTAATTCTCGGAACAACGGGAGACGCTATGGATGTCAAGATGAACTTCTTTTTTACATTTTGGGGTTTGCATCTTTTGAGAAAGAAATTCAAACCTAAAGCAGCCGGTATGTTTACCGCTATGAAAGGAATGGCTGCTATGATGTTTAGAAAAAAGTTAGCGAAGTTCGGAATGGAGGATCCATGGGCTATGATTAAAGAAGCTGTAGAAAACGGAAACATTAAACTTTATCCGTGCCAAATGACGATGGATTTAATGGGCATCAAAAGAGAAGAAATGTGGGACTTTGTAGAAGATCCTATTGGAGCCGCAGGGTTCTTAGAGATTAGTGCTAATGCAAAAATAGTCTCGCTATAAATATTTTTTTTTTTATTTCAAGTTAATTAAAAGGTGGAAAAATGTCAGAAACAAAACAAGATCACCGTCAATTTAAGACAGAAGAAGATTTCGATAAGAAATTTTTTAAAGATATAGAAAGAAGGTCGAATATTTGGCAATGTATACAGTGTGGTACTTGTACCGCTAGTTGTGAAAGCGGTAGATGGACCGCGTTAAAGACCCGCATGATACTTCGAAAAGTAGTGCTTGGGGATTTATCGGTGCTTGAAGATCCAGACATTTGGTTATGTACGACATGTTATAATTGCTATGAGCGATGTCCAAGAGATGTTAGACCAACCGATGTCATAATGGAACTGAGGAATTACGCTACTAAATTAGGAAATATATCACCTAATCACAGAACGGTCGTTGGCTATTTGAAAAATTTCGGACACGCCGTACCAATAAACGACGAGATTAGAAAACGAAGAGTCGAATTAGGATTAGAAGAACTCCCTCCTACAGCTTTTAAATTTAAAGAAGAGGGAGATGATAAAGATTTAAAAAAAATTGAAGAACACTTATTTGATTTACCTCCCATGAAGGAGGGAAAAAAAAAGGAGGAGAAGGATTAAGTAATGGTAAAAGAAAACGCATTTTCATTTTTTCTCGGATGTATTATGCCTAATAGATATCCTGCAATTGAAAAATCGACAAAATTTGTAATGGAAAAATTGGGATACGAGCTTCTAGATATGGAGCGCGCAAGTTGTTGTCCAGCTCCAGGAGTCTTTCGATCGTTTAATAAAGTTGATTGGATGGTAGCAGGTGCGAGAAACCTTTGTATTGCTGAACAAAACGATGCGAACATTCTTACGGTATGTAATGGATGTTTTGGAACGCTTCAAGAAATAAATAAACATCTGAAAGAAAACGAAGAACGCAGAGAAATAGTAAACGAAAAGCTAAAACTGCTTGGAGACTACGAATTTAAGGGTACGATTGATGTTCGACACATTGCTGAAGTGCTAGGCTATGAAGTTGGTCCATGGGGTTTAGAAGACGTAATAACTCGAAAAATATCTGCCCGTGCTGCTGTACATTATGGCTGTCATTTTTTAAAACCTACAAGAATTCGAGAGATTGAAAGTTCAGAAGGGCCGACGATCGTTGAAGAATTGATTCAGGTATTAGGAGTTGAATCAGTTAGATTTAAAGAACAGCTTACTTGCTGTGGCGCTGGTGGTGGGGTAAAAGCGTATGATGGAAAAGCAAGTGATACGATCTTTGAAGAAAAAATGAAGAATATTAATGATGTCAAACCAGATTTTATACTTGATATCTGTCCGTTTTGTCATTTAGAATATGAGACAGCACAAGATCAGTTAAATAAGAATAAGGGTTGTAATTATGATTATCCAGTCGTCCATCTCTCTCAATTGGTTGCATACTGTATGGGAATGGATCGGAATTTTGTTGGTCTCCAATATCAATTGATGGGAAAAGATTATAATTTTGGTATGGAAGAAATCAATAACGAAGAGGAGGCTGCATAGATGGCCGTTAAAGAAGAAAAAATGGAAAAAAGTGAAGTTGAATCGGGAGACTCTGAAGAACCCAGAATTGGTGTTTTTTGTTGTCATTGTGGCC
>JAGXNZ010000330.1 GCA_019894655.1 Promethearchaeota archaeon
TAAAAGCAACTATAGACGGTATGAGTGTGATTAGTGTTTTTGATGTAAAGGAAGGAAAGCTAGAAGAATGCATGGCACTACAACAAAAACAATTACTTGATTATCATGTGATACCAGGGTATAAATACAAAATGGAAGTTCGATTTAATGTAACTGAAGCCATAGAGATGTTAGGGATGAAGATGCCAGAATAGATTATTTCAATTAAATAACCCTTTTTTTTTTAAAACAATTTCTATTATGAAAAATTTCGAAAATAAAAGCAATTATCAGAAATAGGACATATTTCGCATTTAGGGTTATTTTTAGAGCAGATTTTATTTTCAAAATCAAGGATCGCCCAATATATATATTTGAAATCGGAATTTGGTAATAGTTTGTCTAAGTCTGTATAAATTGTCTCAGTTTTTACTTTCATATCTTGAGGTGTAAAAATCCTCTGAATAAATCTTTTTATATTAACATCAAAGAAAAAAGTTCTACGATTTAATCCGAAACAAGCAAAAGCGTTACTTACATATTCGGCAATTCCATTAATCTCTCTTAATATTTCAGGATCGTGAGGTATATCTCCTTCGTAATCTGTTATGATCATATGACTTAAATCTTTTAAAATTTTAGCTCGTTTGTTGGACAAGCCTAAACCTTTAATGTCTGATTGTAATTTAGTGATGTCTGTATTTTTAATCGTGTGAAAGTCTTTATATTTTGTAAAAAAATCGCTATAAATGTTATTAACATTAAGAGCAATTGTCTTTTGTAATAATATCTCAGTAATCAATATTCGAAATAGTGATCTTGATTTTCTCCATGGATAATCCCGTTTGTTCTCTTTATACCAATCTAAAATTTTCTCCCTAACGTGAGTATATTTTTCTTCTCTATTCATTTCAAATCTAGGTTAAAATCCAATGATAGTTCCTAAAAATTTTCAACTTATCGTTTTAGTTATTAATTAAATATTAATTTCATTTTATTCTTATAGTTGATTTATTCATCCAGTAATGACCTTTTCAACAACATAATGTCTGAAAAAAAGAAGATTCTAATAGATTTGTTCTGTGGAGCGGGGGGTTTATCACTAGGTTTTGAAATGGCGAATTTTAGAATTGGATTAGCGATAGAATTAGAAAAAAATTATTATAGAGCTTATAGAAGAAATCATTCTAAAACCCTATCGTTAAATAAAGACATAACATTGTTAGATTGCGAGGAAATTTCTGATAAATATCTTAAAAACAAAGAAATAGTCGGAATAATTGGAGGGCCTCCATGTATAGGATTTTCTACCGTTGGAAATAGGAGACCCGACGATCCTCGCAACATGTTAATCTTTTATTTTATTCAATGGGTTAAATACTTTAAACCGAAGTTTTTTGTGATGGAAAATGTTACTGGAATTCTTTCTATGGGGAAGGGTAAAGTAGTAGAAAAAATTGTTGCTATGTACAAAGAAATAGGATATAATTGTAAAATGGAAATATTATTAGCAGCAGATTACGGCGTCCCACAATTACGGCAGAGAGTATTTTTTATAGGAGCTCGAGGTAAATCGGAATATTCTTTAAAGATCTATAAGACTAACAAAAATAATCCTGAAATGAAATCCAATTTAGGGAAAAATGCATTACCTTCATATTTGACCGTTCAAGATGCTCTTTCTGATATTCTCAGAATAAAACCCCTTACAAAACAGCGGGTCGAGAGCTCAACAATAGAGTATAACGGACTGCCATTAACTCAATATCAAGAGTATTTAAGGGGAAACTCAGACGAATTGTATGACCATTTTGCCCCAAATCATAGTGAAATCGTGAAAACAAGAATATCCCATATCGACCAAGGGATGAATCATAGTTCTTTGCCTAAGGAATTTCAACTCAAGGGGGGATACCCTAACATTTATGGAAGACTTCATTTAGATTCTCCCGCAGACACGATAACTGGAAACTGCGGATGTGTAAGTGCACCAGGGAGATTTATTCATCCAACTCAAAATAGGGCAATCTCTATTAGAGAAGCGGCGAGGCTACAATCCTTTCCAGACAAGTATAAGTTTTACGGGACCATGAGAGACAAATACAAACAAATAGGAAACGCAGTACCGCCTTTAATGGCTTACGCGGTGGCTAAATCAATAAAAAATATGTTATATCCAGACTAATTAAATCAATATTGACTAAATATTTAAAGAAAAATTGATTTATTCTATGCTTTCTTTGTTAGATTTATATCTCTTTCACATATCTTTAAAGCTAACTTGGAAAAGACATCCTCTACTTTGGTACCAGTTTTCGCACTTGTTTCCATATATTCGTATGCGGAGACTTGCTGATAGGTGTGACTGATTTCATCTAAATTAATTATTCTATTTTCTGAAATCAAGAGATCTAGCTTATTTCCAACGAGGATATTTGGAACGATTCCAATTTTACTCTCCACTTCTTCTTTCCAAGTTAATATGTCATCCAGAGTGTTTTTCCTTGTTAAATCAAAAGCGTAGACAATACCTTTTGCTCCTTTATAAAAAGCGTACCTAACCCATTTAAATCGAGGTTGTCCAGCTAAATCCCAGATTTGCAAGGTAATCATGTGTTTTATTTCGGGGAATTTAACATATTTTACAAAAAAATTAGACCCAATTGTTCTTTGAGCATCTGGTACGAATCTCCTTTTCAAATATTGGTTAAGAATCGTGGTTTTTCCTACTTCGGAATCACCGACAATACAAATTTTAAAAAAGTATTTGTTTGATCCTACCATTTTTGACATTCTTAACCTTTGGTATTATCTTGAAGAGTGAATTAAGACTTATATTTTTATATTTTAGAGGTATTATGTAATATTCAATTATATTTGTAGAGTCAATTTAATACTTCAAAATATTAATACTATGAAATCTACTATATTTTAAATGTGGTTAGTTTTTGAAAAAAAAAAGAGTTTTTCTTAATCATGGGTAAAAATTTAAAGGATTTAATAGATAAAGCTGAAGATGAAGAAAAAACACATGCTCAATTAGAAAAAACGATTGAAAATTTGGAACTAAAGGTCGCAAAATTAGAAACGAGGTTAAAAGAAAAAACTAAATCGTCCAAACCAGAAGTTAAAAAACTTAAAAAAGAAAAGTCTGAATCCGAAGAGATAAACATTCTAAAAGAATTAATCAGTTCCCTAAAGCAGGAGTTAAGTCAAAAGCAACAGGAGAATGAGGTTCTTCAACAAAATATTGAAAAATATAATCAGGAATTAAATAACATCAAAACGAGCCGCAATGACTCTGTAAAGGATCAGATTATATTAGAAACTCAAAATTCACTTAATAATCTGATTGAAGATTACGGGAGATTGGAAAACGCGAATAAATCACTTAAAGAAGAAATTTCCAATAGAGAAAACGAAAACAAGCTACTTTTAGAAAATACCAAGAAGATTCAAAGTGAAAGTTCCAATGTAGAGCAATTTAAGAGAGATTTAAAGAATTTAAATAAGAAATTAAATGATTTGGACATGGAAAAAAAATTACTCGAAGATATTAATTCTACTTTTCGAAGTAAAGAAATTTCAGTCGACGAATTAGAAAAGGCAATAGAGGATCTAAAAA
>JAGXNZ010000331.1 GCA_019894655.1 Promethearchaeota archaeon
AGAAAATGTAGTTGGAATGGACCAATTTGCTCAATTTGCAAATCACAGAGTTTATCCCAAAGTAATTGATACAGATGATATGAAATTTCGTGTTAACATCTATAGAGAGTGGTGGGATGGAGAACATGGTGATATAATTGTACAGAAAAATGTTGAAGACACTAGGCTTGGAGTATTCGATTATGTAACTTCAAAATTGGATGTAGAATCACTTGAGTTGAAATTTGGTCAAGGAGCAAAAGCAATCGGTGGGGAAGTAAGGTTATCGTCTTTAGAAAGAGCACAATTACTTCAAGAACGAGGTTATTTAGTCTTTCCTGATCCCTCCGATCCAATGGTTGTAGATCAATGGAATGCTGGGTTAATACCTGACTTTGAAAGGCATAGCAGAGTGGGGTTGTCCACGACTGAAGATGTTTTAGAAGAAATAGACCAAGTTCGCTCATCAGGAGCAAAAAATATATTTATTAAAACTGGAGCTTATCGTCCAGCGGCAACAGCTTGGCTATTAAGGTTAGCAGTGGAAGGAAAGGTAGATGGAATAACCTTTGATGGTGCCGGAGGAGGAACAGGGATGAGTCCAGTGAGCATGATGAATGAAGGCTCAATTCCAACAGTTTATCTAGAAGCTCTTGTAGTCGGATGTTTAGATATGATAAAGAAGAAGAACCCTAATGTTAATATTCCAACCGTAGCCATCGCGGGTGGAATCGCAAACGAGACCCAGATATTCAAAGCCCTTGCCATGGGTGCCCCCTATGTGAAGTGTATAGCCATGGCAAGGGCCCCACTTACTGCTGCTATGAAGTCTAAGTATATTGGTGAGATAATATCAAAAGAAGCTGTCACACCGGCGATGTTGAAGAATTTAGGGTTTCCTAGAGATAAAGATCCTCTAAGTTTAAGCCTTAATGAAGCTTTCGTAGAATATGATAAATTACAGAGGATTTACAAAGGAAAGGAAATTCCTCCCTCTGCAGTGGGAGTTTATACATACTTTAAAAGTAAGCTTGGTATAGGTTTAAAACAATTATTAGCTGGGGTTAGAAAATTTAATTTAGACTTATTAGATCGCCATGATATCGCTTGTATTTCTCAGCGAGCTAAAGATGTATGCAATAAATGGAATTTACAGATTGAGTCTCAAGAATCTCTTGATTTTGAATTGGTAAAGAACGAGATATACTCGGGAAACTACGAATAATCTTTTAAGAATTCTATAAAAATGCATTATTTTTATTTTAATTTTTTTTATATAAAATCAGGTATATATATCTAAATTTTATAAATATTTTTAATTCTGATAAAAAATCAACAATTAAGCAAAAGTTAAAGAATTACAAGAAGCCTATAAAGATTTTAAAAGAGAAGATACATAGAATCTGGCTTCAACTAGGAAATTTCGTCAGATTCTTAATAAATTATTGCGTTTCTGAGAGAAAACTTTATTAGTATACGGAAGAAATCTTAATAAACGCTGAATTAAATATATGGAACCATGAGAAAGATTATTTTCTTTTTATTCCTCTTTTTATTCGGGAACATTGAAATATTATTAGACAGAAATACTCCTATTCTGCTTGAAGAAGAGAATGATAAGTTCAAACTAGATTATAATTCTTCAGGGTTTTGGAATATTGATTATAATATACACATTGATAATAACTGGTCAGAAACTATTGCAAATTATGATTGGTGTTCAGGATCAGGTACATATGCAGATCCCTATCGCATTGTAAATTTAATATTATCTTCCTCGAAAACCAGTGTTATAGTTGAAAATACAGCTGCACACTTCATGGTAATTAATTGCAGTATATTTAATTCCGATATCGGAGTTTTATTGAAAAATACAGTGCACAGTAGTGTAGTTTTAAGCAATATATATAATAATTCTCAAGGTATTCGTGCTTTAGACTGTAATTATGTATTGGTTGAGGAATGTAATATCACTGATAACCAAACTGGTATTAAATTTGTTAACACTGCAGATAGTAATATAGGAAATAATAGATTTAATGATAACAACGTTGCTATAGACATTAAAAATGGTTTTGGGAATGTTATTCTGAGAAATGAATTCCGTAATAATGCTCATAGTATATTCGCTACTAATAGTAGTGAGAATTTTATTTCTGATAATTTCTTACTTAACAGTGATAAAGCGGGGATTTCATTTTCTAATGGAATGTCTAACTATATATTTTTAAATTTACTTGAAAATAATGAAAATGGCGTTGTTTTATTATATACAAGTAATAATATTATTGAGCAGAACAATATTAGTAAAAGTGTACAGAATGGAATTTATCTCCATGAAAGTCGGGATAACAATCTTCATGAAAATATTATTAATAATAGTAAGTCGAGCGCTATATTATTTAAGAGAAGTTTAGCTAATGAAGTTTATAGCAATCTTATTCTAAATAATTTCTATGGTATCTCTCTTATAGATGCTTCAAATGATAATCGCTTTCAAGATAATTTGTTGGATCAGAATAGACTCCATTATAATATTGATAGTTCGTCACTTTTCAATTTTATTAACTCAGATAACCAACAAGATGGTGACATAATTTCTTTAATTCTATTATTTTTTGGACTCTTTGGTTTGTTAACGTTGATATATATCTCAAAAAAAGTATTTGATTATAAAAACATTAAAAATATACGAGGACAAAGGTAATCCCATGAAAATACTTTCATTAGCGAAAATAAACTCTTTGGAAATTTTAATCGAAGAACAATTACAGTATGTTGGCTCTTATCAATCAAGATTTTTTGAAAATTACAAGAAGAACAAGGAAATCTTAAGAAAGAAAGAGTTGATGACAAAAATATTCAGTTCAGTAATGTTTATCATCTTACCAATTATTCCACTTCTAACTTACATTCAGGTAAATCAACAACTAACTAGTGAAACACTTTCAACAGATTTAATTGTTTTTACGGGAAGTCTACTTTTTGTAATTTATTTCTCGCTCCAATTTTTTAACTTTTTTCTCATAGGGATGTTCAATACTACAATGATTATATCGGGTAAAATATTCAAATGGTATGAGACACTACCACTGCCAAGAGAATCTTTAAGAAGAATGGTCTTTTTTACGATTTTTCGCAGCCTTGATCTACCCATTATTATATCTTTAATCGCTTTTCCTATTATCATACTAATTGGTACTCTAAACCTTACTTTGTTTTTTATCTGTTTTGGAATGAGTGTTTTAACCACTCTATTTGCATTTAGTTTATTAATTTTTTTTGGTGTGAGACTCAATCGGATATTAGATATAAACGATTTAGGTTCACGGAAGACTAATTTAGTTCGATTACTTCATATGTTTAGTTATATAATTATCATAATAGTTAGTGTTTATTCAATTCAACTCTCCTTCAGTTCATTAGATTCAATTTTTACCTGGTTTGTGAGTATAGATAATCCCTCGATTGTTAATACAATACTATCTCTTATCCCCTTTCCATTCAATCCTAGTTACGTTATTGCATTATTTATTTCTCCAGAACAAGTATCATTTGAATTATGGTTAAACAGCATGATTGGATTGGCGATATTTATTCTCTTAACATGGTTAGTATTTGGTAGGACTCTTAAAAGTTTAGAAAAAGTTTCATTTTCAAAATATTCAATTATTAAAAAGCAACAAGTCTCGAATGGTAATAAAAAAATAACACTTAAAGTAAGATCCCCTGTTCAAGCGTACATCAGAAAAGATTTCATTACAAGCTCACGAGATATTAAAACATTAATGTCTTTCATAATGCCAATAATCTTATCTTATATTTTCACGCTATCTTACAACTTAGCAGGATTAGGTGAAATTGCATTCCTACAGTCTACTGGAATTTATGATTGGTTGATAAATCTGGGCTTTCAGGTAATTGTGGCCGGAATGATAGTCTTTAGTTTGTTAAATATAGAAGAATCTGGTGAGACAATTCTAGCATCCTTACCAATAATCCCTCGAGAACGAGCAAGAGCTAAATTACTAGTTATGATAATAATTCAGATGATTTCGGTGTTAACTCCTCCATTATTCTTACTTAATAATGGAAAATTTTTCTCTGTATTCTTAATTTCTTTATGGACACTACCTTTTGCATCTATTTTTCTACTTTCCTTTTTTCTATTAAGAGTTTATTATTTTGGTAAAATGAAAAATCATTATGTTCTGGAAGAAGTTTTACAGGAAAAGAAATCTACAAAATGGGCAATCATTTACTTTTCTAATATATTCATCTTTATCTGGATTTTCACGTTGGCCCTTTACATATACTACAGCATTGGTTTTTTAGAAATGGGGTTTTTTTTTGTTTTCGTTGTAATCCTTGGGTTTACTTTTATTATTTTGATATTTGACTCCATGTTTCCTAAAATCAAGATTAAAAGAGGGGTAAATGGAGTATTATTCATCTCAAAGCTTCAAGTGAGAGAAAGTGGCACTTGGTTAACACATCATAAGTGGGAATCCTTTATAATAATATTAGTTTTTTATTATATATTTGGAAATCTTGCAAATTATATAATCGGTTTAAATCCTCCATTATTGGAGCCATATTACAATTCTACTGCTGCTTTAATATTTCTATTGTCTTTTGGGGGCTATAATTTAGTCTATACATTCTTCTTCTTTCTGATAATACCAAAAGTTTTTGGGTTTCCCTTTGGTAAAAAAACTTTATCACAATATTTTAACGATATTGGAGTTAGTTGGTTAAGAAAGTTTACGCAATATGTGATAAGAGCATTACTTGCGTTTATTGTTATTTATTCAATTAATATAATTTTATATACATTGAATTACAGTCTTCCTTCATTTCCAATATTTATCCCCTATTATTTTTTCGACATTTTACTTATAATATCTAAAAATTTTTGGCAGGAAATAGCTCTCCGTGGTCTTATATTGACCAAACTATTAAAATCCAATAAAAAGAGAGCAGCAATTGTTTATAGTGGATTAATTTCTTCCATATTCAATTTAATTCCTCTGGTTTTTATTTTCATATATTTACCAAATCTAATCTTTCTATTGATAATTCTATGGGCATATTTATTTGTTATTGGGTTAATATTATCTTACCTCTTTGCCAAAACGAATACAATTATTCCAGGCTTAATATTAAATGTAGTTTTAGCGATAACCGGACAAAACTTCTTTCCTAGCGTCCTAATAATATAATTATTTTAAAATTTTTATTTATAAATTTATGGTGTATATACCAGATTTTTTTTATAAAATAGTTCACTAAATAGAAAAAAATAACAAAAAAATTAATTCATTGCTTTTTCAAATTCGTTAACGAATGCTTCGTATTGTTTTATCCCTAGCACCCAGAAATCTTGTTTTGTGATATCTAATCCAACTATCTCACCTAAATCTTCTGGAGATAAACTACCACCTGCTGCCAGCAATTGTTTAAATTTAGGAACAAATTCTTTACCCTCTTTTTTATAAGTCTGATACAGCGCATATACAAAAAGTTGAGCGTAGACATATGGATAATTGTAGAATCGGAAATTCGGAAAAAAGTAATGCGGTTTCATTGTCCATTCCCAGTCCATCTCTTCGAACCATTCAACGGAATCTCCGTAAATTTTATCTCTTCCGGCACACCAGTATTTTGAGATCGTTTTGCCATCTAAATTCTCGCTCTTTTCAATAGCGTTATACAAATCTTGTTCAAACCACACTCTTGCGCTTACTTGAAATGCTGCTTGTCCTGCGTCGTCTAAAACATGTGCCAAAATGGCTAATTTTTCTTCTTTAGATTTAGCCTTTTCGAGGAGAAGATCTGTCATTAATAATTCTCCAAAAGTGGATGCTGTTTCTGCCACTGTATAACCTGGATGAACATTAAAGTACGTTTGTTCTTCAACCGCTAGATAATCGTGTATTGCGTGACCAAGTTCATGCATTAATGTGAAGATTTCAGTTATTTCTCCAGTATAGGTCATGAGAATATAAGCAGATTTCCCTTTAAACCAAGAAGCGCAGTTTGCCCCATTTCTTTTTCCCTCTCGTGGACTTGCATCAATGTGATTACGATTAAACATATCACCCACAATTTTTGCGCTTTCTGAATCGAATTTTTCATATGCTTGAATTACCAATTCTTTTGCTTCATGCCAAGAATGTTTGGTATGTGGAACATTAGGCAGCGGAGCTCGAATATCAGCACAATTCAACTTTGGAAGGTTCAGAACAATTGATTTAAGATCTAAATATCTACGATACACACCTACACCCTTTTCAATGGCTTTCATCAAATTATCGATGATCACTTGCGTTGTGTCATTAAATAAGAAACTATCGTGCATTGGACTATCGTACTTGCGCCTTTTTGAATTATTGACCCAATCTCCACATATACTACGTAGTGCTAAAGAAAATACAGTTTCCTCTTTCCCTAGTAAGCCATAAATAGATTTGTTTGCTGATATTCGCGTTCCTCGATCTGGATGAGTAAGTAACGCATTAGCTTCCCCGTAAGATAATTCTTTATCATCTCCTTCGACATTCACTGTGATTTTTCTGGTATTCAACCACTTAGATTGCAAATTACTCCATGCTCTTACTCCATATTGATCTTTTTCAAGAATTAATTGCTCTTCTAGTTCCGAAAGATTATGGGGAAACTTTCTTTTAATATTTTCTAACATATGTTGATAGTTCGATAAATTGGGATCATCTACTAAAGCTGGATTATCATTAACATACTTTGCTACGTCTAGTTCTAAAAAAGCTAGATCCTTCGATATTTTAGTCGTAAAGTCTTCTACTTTGTTTTTCAAGGCTTCACTCTCAGGAATAGTCATTTTTGCACTATATAACCTATTCTGGTAGAGGTCGAGTTCGCTTAAATCGGCCTGAAATTTCTCTTGTCTCTTGAATAAATCTAATAAGTTTTGTGGAGTAAAGTTATCTAAGATAATCTTTCCTTTATAATCGTTTTTAATATTTTCTGTTTCTTTTGAGAGTCTATTCAATGCTTCAGCGATTTTTGGATCATCGTGACTAGCAAAAATTTCTGTTAAATCCCATGCAATTTCGTGTTCGGTCATAATAAAACAAAATGTAGGTCATCTAATAAATAAAAATGTTTTTTAATAAGAAAACGAATATTCACCGTTTTTTTAAGAAATGAATGAGGCTACTCATATTCAATTGTGCTTGGTGGCTTGTTAGAAATATCGTAAACAACGCGATTAATTCCCTTTACTTCGTTTATGATGCGGGTGCCAATTTTTTCAAGTAATTCCCAATCTAGCTTGGCAAAGTTAGCAGTCATCGCGTCTAAGGACTCGACAACTCGTATAGCACAAATATATTCATAAGTACGATAATCTCCCATAATTCCTACGGTTTTCAAAGGCAAAAACACGCAAAATGCTTGCCAAAGACTATTATAAACTTTTCCTTTCTTGATTTCGTCGATTAAAATTTCATCGGCGGCTCTTAAAATGTCAAGTTTTTTCTTTTCAATTGGGCCAATAATTCTTACGGCTAATCCCGGACCGGGAAAAGGATGCCGTAATACAATACTTTCAGGTAACCCTAATTGTAATCCAATTTTTCTTACCTCATCTTTATATAGATCTTTCAGTGGCTCTATAATTTTTAACGTCATGTCATCGGGTAAAGTTAGATTATGGTGAGATTTTATTTTTACTGATGCGCTACTCGTAGCGCTCGTTTCTACTCGATCGGGATAAATTGTTCCCTGTGCTAAATAATTTATATCCGGATAAACCTTTTCTAATTCGATTGTTTTTTTTTCAAATACTTCAATAAAAGTATGACCGATAATCCGCCTTTTTTCTTCAGGATCAGTAATATTTTTTAACCTTTCTAAAAATAAACCTTCGGCATTAACATAATGGAAGTTTTCAAATTTTAACTCTTGTCTGAAAGTTTTTTGGACCTGAATTTCCTCGTTTTTCCTTAGCACTCCATTGTTTACAAAAATACTATGCAACCTGTTTCCAATTGCTCTTTGAAATAGTGCTGCTACAACCGAAGAATCTACTCCTCCACTTAGGCCTAAAATAACTCTGTTTTTCGGTCCAACTTCTTTCTTAATATTTTCAATTGACTTTTCTATCCAATTTTCTAAATTCCATTCTTTTTCGGCGTGAACAATTTTCTCAATAAAATTTTTCAAAATCTTTATACCTTTTTGGGTGTGTACTACTTCAGGGTGAAATTGTACGCCATACAATTTTAAATCTTCATTTGCATAAGCTGCTATTGGACATGTAGCCGTTCTAGCTAATATCTCAAAGCCTTGTGGCATTATTTCTACTTGATCTCCATGGGACATCCATACAGTTTCCTTTTCATTTAGTGAATCTAATAATTTCCCAGGATTTAGGATTTCCAATTCAGTTTTTCCATATTCTTTTTTAGTAAACGGTTTAATTTTACCCCCTAATTGATGGATAATCAAGTGTAAGCCATAACAAATTCCCAAGACTGGAATTTTGTCATCTTTTACAAATGTAAAGAAATCTTCTGTGAGATGGGGGCTATCATCCTCATATACGCTACTTGGTCCCCCTGAAAGAATTATTCCTATTGGTTTATACTCCTTTAGCTTTCCAATTGCAATGTTGTTTGGTAAAATCTCAGAATATACTCCAAGTTCTCTAATACGTCGA
>JAGXNZ010000001.1 GCA_019894655.1 Promethearchaeota archaeon
TGAATAAGGCAGCAAATTTACAATATCAGAGAGTAAAAGCCCTTAAGAAAAATCCAGAAATTCTCTCTAATTTGATTCAGGAAATCTTAGGGTTAACCTATAACTATAAAAAACGGTTACCGTTTATGTTAATTCCACTTATGGTTACAGTAGAATCAAATTGGATAAAAATTAATGAAAATTCAGTCCCCCTGGTGGCAATTCTAAATTTGAACTCATTTTTGCAAGAACTTTCAGTAAACTTGCAATATTTTAAAACCGTCACGGTTGAAAAAATTACTGTACAAAAACAGTTACACTTGAAGTAGCATCTCAACCTTTAGTTATATCCCATTCTCGAATTGCTGAGACAATATTCAAAATATGCTCCTTGAAATTTATTAGAGTTGCATATTCACGAAAAAAGAGATAGTTCCTAAACATAAACCGAGGTAAAATTCTTTTATCTTTCCTTTGAAGCCATCTTTTTTCACTTATTTTATTATAAAGCGCATGTCCGGACTGATCTTCTTTTGGACTTAGTTTATTTGAGGTCATAAAAATCTTAACCATTTGAGATTCTACTTCTTTATGTTTAATTAACTTAAGTTGCAGTTCTATTTGAACAAAATAAGAATTTCTAAGGTTTACCAAAAAAATATCATGTAATCTCCCACGAAGTACCGGTATTGTAATACCTGTAAAAATAAATACAATTAGTAATCTCATAATAAGGGAAATTACAATATTGGTAGAATAATGGTAAATACCAATAATAGCAAAAATAAATACAATAATAGAAAAACAAGTGAACAGAACATTGGAGAGTCTAACCTTATATTTTCCTTGAATCTTATAGTCTAAACTACTTAACTCTTTTTTAAGATAATTGATAATTGTAGGCGTAAATCTGGCATAGGTTAAATTGAAAAAGTGAATTAATAAGTAGAAAGAAAAAAGCACACACATAATGACCAGATCCACAATGAATATTATAATGGTTTGATTAAAGGGAGTCGTGAATAACTGATACACTACGTACACTATAACCAATATAATTAACCAAAAATATGTTTGATATAAATTTTTTAAATATTCAGTTTTAATCAAGGTAAAAAACTGAGTTGTATTCTCGTTATTCTCAAAATCAATTTCTGGTAATTTTCGGTTCTGACTCTTCATTCTATACCACTCCATGATTTTGCTTCATCTTTTTCCTCTTGAGGTGATGTCCAAAATCTTTGAACGATTTCTCGTAATAATGTAAAATCGGGATTATCTTGTTCATTCAATTTAACCATGTGAAATTTGCTAGTTTTTTTCTTGATCTTAATGTAATTCTGGTCAACCAAAACATCAAAAGCATGGATCAATTTTTCGCGCCGATCGATATTTAAACAGTTCATTACATCAGTTTTGGATATAATATCTTCATAATCCTGTAATTTTGCTAGACTCATTAGTACTTGCCCACCCCTAAGGGAAAATACTGTTGTTAATTTATCAAAAATCCGGCAAACTGAGCTTAATAGAGAAATTAGATCATTAAAAAAGTTGACTTTATCATTTCCTCTTAGTTTTAGCTCTTCATCAAAACTATCTAAATGGTATTTTTTGAGAAACTCAGTAATAGAATTCATCCTAAGTATAGAACAGAGTATGTTGATTATTAAAACCTTCTATACCTAATTATTATGAGTTTAAGTATTTATTTTAAGTAAGCAATGTTTATGTCTTAAAAGACATACATGTTGTCTATTACGACAACAAAAAGTGCTAAATCTATTTAAATTAATCAGACAATTAAGCATTAAATAATAAAGAATGATCAATATGGAAGTTAAAGAAAAACAAGAATCAAATTTAAACTACTCTCAAATGACACTATTCAGATTTGAATTAAATCGTTCACAAACCAGTTTATTTTTAATTTTATCCCTTATAGGGATTTTTATGCTCCCTTTTATGTTAGCTGGAGACATATTCCTCAATTTATTTCAGTTCTTATTCTCCATTCTTCCTGCTTACTTGTCTGAACCAATTCATTATCATGAAGATTATCTGATCTACCCTTTTTTCCGAGTTCTTATAAGTATCATAATATCTACCATATTTCTTATCCTCAGCATCTATGCTTTAAAAAAAATTTTAAGGCACAAAAATGCCAAGCACAAGGTTAAAGGAAAAACAATTCATCAAGAAAGAATTGTGAACTGGTTTGGTTTAAAAATATCTCACGGCCAGTCGTTATTTATATTTAGTGCATCATTAGCGGGGATATTCTTCACAGTACAACATTTTTTAGAATCTATTATATCTCCTGTTTTCGGATTTGAGTTGATTGAATCGTTTTGTTGGATTCCAGACGGCCCAACTCAATCAACTTCGCATGTAATTTTGTTAGACAATGTTCCACTTGTAATAAAGGCAATTTTCTTTTTGCTTTGTCTTTACAGTCTATATATGGTTCGAAGAGGCAAACCCATAAATCCTTCAAAAAAAATTACTAAGAATTATAGTCTTCTTGTTTTTATCGCTTCTTTTGTGGTGTTTATTCTCCTTTCAGCTAGGATCTTTTGTCACCTCGCACTATTCAATTACGAAATATCATCTCTTTTAGGAATATCTTACAATGCTCCTAATCCATACCAAAATGAAGACCTCATTATAACAATAAGTTTTCTTTGTATATGTCTAGCTCTCATGATCACTAGTTTTTTTCTTAAAGAACAAAATTATAGAGAAATGAAAACTTCTGATGAGCTCTCGTGGCTTCAAGTAAAATTAACTCCTCATAGAGCAATAATTTTACTATCGTCAGCACTTCTCTACATTATTTTTTTCACTAATTACTATCTCACTATAATTTTTTTATTTGGAGGTTTTGGCGCATTTTATTTTAATTTTTATCACTTTATTTTAATCCCCATTATATTTTTCTGCTATTATCCAATTGGGAAAATATTAAAAAACCATCGGTTTGATAATATTATCGAAAATATTGACAACTCTAGAGAATTTAACACTAATTGGTTTAGGTTTCACTTATCTAAGATAAATTCAATCATATTACTTTCGGTCAGTTGTGGAGTAGTTGGTTTATACATTTATCAGCTGTTAGTAATGAATATGAGTGCTCAAGCATTTTTATCAGATCCTTACTCACCTAACTTATACATGTTATTTAGCTTTCCAGCTATAACTGTCGTTATTTGCCTTATATTAGTTGTGATTGTATATACAATAAAAAAAACACTTCCTTCAATTAAATCTAGTGAATGAATAGACGAAATTATTCTTCGATGGTGCAAGAAAAAAGGTAAGAATATTATGGATATAATTATTGAGCTTTTACACTATATCATCATCATTATAATCGGGATAATCCTTGTCAATTGGTATGAGAGGAAAAAGGGATGGGACTATCGATTTAAAATCTCTTTATACTTTATTCTTTGTTGGAGAACAGTAATATTTCTCATATTGATAATAACGAATCTAACTCTTGATCTATTTTTTGAATCCTTTCAGTTCCACATATTATATCCGATTATACTCGTTATCGTAACATTTTTTATTAATATCTTTCTCGGTGTTAAGATTTTTACGTTTATATATAAACAAAATGCGCAAGAATCCTTAGTCATCATTCTCATAATCGTTATCATAGAAATGATTCTAGAAAGTTTTCTGTTTTACACTGTCCTAATTCCAGAAACTTTGAACTGGTGGTAATCCTAAATTAGAGTTATGGATGAAAAAGTCTAAAAGGATATTCACATATAAACAGATTATTAACGTCTCAAAAAAAGGAGAATTAATCTTAACTTAATCAATAGAAATCCATAAAACTTTCATCAACTTGATTACTATTTCAAAATTGAGAGAGAAAAACTTTTTTTAATTTGATAGGCCCAAATATTGCTTTACTCGTTTCTTTACAATGCTGACTGCGAAATGAATAATTCCACTTTTTATTTTAGGGTGTGATAAAATAATTAAGATCATATCGTCTTCAGGGGGTTTTTTAAAGCTGATAGGCGCCAAATCTAATACTCCATCAGTACCCCTTATGGAAATATTTAGTAAAGTCCCTGCACTTAAGCCTTCAATAATGTCTTTTCCAATCATTGACAGGTTGGCTGCAATTGTTGCAAAAAGGGAATCTGAAATCCGTGAACTAAGAGCGGAGGCTAATATTGTCCCGTCTTTTTTAATAATCGCAGAAGCTTCAATATGTAAGTCTAATTTTAATAAATCGTGTAAGATTTCATTCATACTCGAGGGGGGTATAGATTCTTGAGGTTTTGATGACGCTTCTACACCCTTTTTAACTGATTTTAAGGGTTTTACTGTTATTTTATTTGACAAAAATGAAAGCACTTTAGTCATATCTTCTTCCAACAGTTTCTGCTTTAGAAGGGTGGATTCAGTGGTTTCAGAAGCAACAGCATCTTTCGTAACCTTTTTAGGCTTAGAACTTGAAGCTTTTCTCGGTTGTTTAAATTTTCCATATACGCCTTTATCAGCAATTATCGAACCTCGGAATGGTTTTGGAGTAATCTCCTTTAAAAATTCTGTGTCTTCCTCCACATCGCCTAAATTCTCATCGAAATCATTCTCTTCTATTTCTTCTTCTGCATCAGTCGAATCTTCAAAAATTTCTAAGGAATCGTTATTTAATGATTGAACTTTCGGGATTTCGTGAAGATCCAAACTTTTTGGTTTAGAAGGTACCTTCTTATTTGGATGTTTTTTCTGGGGTTCAGGCGTTTGTGGTTTTTTTTTCGTTTTTGTCTTTTCTCCTTGAGATTCTGATATTTCTTTAATCTTACTCTTTGTTGCAATTTTCATTCTTGGAGGTCTATTCGATCTCGGAAGCAATGCACCACACTTTCTACAAATATTGCCTGCTGATTCGTTGTTAGTAGTACCACAATTAGAACAAATTATCAAATAGTTTACCTCCTTGACCAATTACTAAAATAGGAAAAAATTATCTCTTAGAAAGATTTAACAATATATAATACTATTATGTAAATTCGATTTTATTAATGTTGACAAAAGGTTTTAAAAAGATTAGAAGTTAACTATACAAAATTTCTTTTAAGAGATTAGCAAAAGTTTCAATTTCTTCTTTATTTATATTAGTATCTTGCTTGAGCATAAGTATGTAATAAGGACTTGTTCCCTCTTTAAATGTAAGCTGTTTGAAGATAAAATTCCTTCCATACCTCTGTACAAGCATATGGTTTTCTTCATGTTGGCGCCCTGGTTGAACTTCAGTAAAGATAAAACTGTCATTGAGGGTTAAGAAATACGGGGTTGAAGCTGTTAATAGATTTTTCGTTTCTTCGTCTTTATAATAGCTTCCAACGATAAGAGAGTTATCATCGAGTAAGACAACTCCATCAGAATAGGTTTTTTTACCAAATTCTATTATTGTTTTATCAATTAATTCTGATTTAGAATACAAACTTAATAATATTTCAGACATCGCTTTTATTATACTAGGCATGTCATAAATTGATGTCGTGTAATAATAGATTTCCTTATAATCTACAGTTCTTTTTATTTTATCTTTGAGTTCTATTTCGAGATTCTTCATTTCGTTTAGGGCATTTCTTCTTAAAGCGGGATCGTATTTATGGAAAAATATATATATTGGTGGAGCAATCTCGAGTTTATTAAACCGCTCTACTACGTCTTTTAGATAACTAATGGCTTCGGGAATCCTTACACGATTTTGAACATCAATAACATAAATGGCAATCTCAGTGTCATCAAAATACTTTCCAGGATTTTTCAAATAAGAGATTCTATAACTTATCTGTCCGCCGAGATCCCATTCTGCAATTTCTCTTCCCATAAATTCGAATATTCTTCTTTGAGCGCCTCTTGTTGGCTTAAGAAATGCAATTTTCGAAAATTCACGTTGTATTCCGTGAATTATAGTTGTTTTTCCAGCATTGTCCAACCCTGTGAAAAGTAGCTTACTTGGGCTGAGGGATTCTTTGGATTTCTTTTTCTCATTTAAAAATTGAATTGTCAAACTAGTTTCACCTTGAAATAGACAAAGTAATTTTAGTATATATTCTTATGTAAGATAATATTGCTAATGTTCTTATAAAATTATCTCTAACTTAAATATTAAAATCTTTAGTCTTAATAAGGATGATTTTTGGAAAAAAGTTCGAAATAAAAGCCATTTTAGAATTCAGTAGGCATGTTATACTTGATGCTATGTTTAGATTTAAAAATTTCGTTCAATTTGTCAACGACTTCTTGAGCTGAAGAAGCTCCATAGATCGTATCGCTTCTCCTATCATCGATTTTTTTGCCCGCCAATTTAGAAGACCATCCAGTAATCTCGCCTGTCAGTGCGATAATAGGTTTTCCATAAATCCAAGCAAAGCAGATTTCAGAAAGAGTCCCTGCTTTTCCTTCGACAGCAACACATGCATCACCACTC
This sequence comes from Promethearchaeota archaeon, assembly GCA_019894655.1. Next base: position 6,452 of record JAGXNZ010000001.1, read on the forward strand.
AATACAACTACAATATTTCGAGCTTGAGAAAAAGGGACGGGTATTACAACATCTATAAATTTATTTGCTCGACTCTTATCTTCATAGGGAATGATACCAATAGTAAAACCATCCTCCTGCTTAGAGCCCTTACAAACAGCTTCCATAACACCATATAGCCCACCGCAAACCACGGCGAATTTATTAATAGCTAATAATCGTCCTAATTCTATTGCTATCTCTTCTGTTCTTGGTTCGATCTCGCTCGTACCAATAATAGAAATTGTTCCCTTGAAGTTTCTTTTAAAATTAAAACTCATGCTTCATAAACTCGCTTTTTACTTTAGGTTCTCCTATGAGTCTAAGGCTTTTATTTGTTTAAGAATTTAATGATTTTTTAATTCTATTACTTCAATTGAATCTTTACCATCGTTTATCTTCAAAATATTTTTAGTGATTATCTCACCAATCACGGTCGCTGTCAAGTGGTGATTATTAAAAATTTTAATGATTTCTTCACAATGTTCTTGCTGTGCTGTCAAAATATAGGATGTTGTCAAAAACATTTGAATGTAAGTTTCTAAGGTATAGTTATTTTTTTTTAATAAGGGAGGAATCTCTATTTTGTCAACATTAATGTTGGCTCCAACTTTAGCATAATTAATTAGTTGTAATATTGTTCCAAAAATACCTCCATTTGATACATCTTTAGAGGAATTTACGATTTTTAGCTTAGCAATTTCGTTCATCGACTTCCTCCTATTTAAAACTTCATCAGAGCTTTTATAAGTTACTGTATCCCAATGGAGCTTACTTGCCCTTCCAATCTTCCCATTAAAATCTACAGCAAGGATTATCTTGTCTTTATCTTGAGCATTAGTTGCAGAAATGTATTCGTCTCTCTTAATCTCCCCTACAACAGTCGAACTCAATTCGTTATACTCTTTTATATTAGTATGTCCCCGAACTATCGGAACCTTGAACAATTTCGAACCTTTACAAATACCCTCGATCATTTTTTGACCAAGAATTTGATCTTTAAAAGATAAAATTATGCTTACCGCTAGCGGTTTTCCCCCACAAGCATAGATATCGTCTACTCCGACCAAGATTGAGCTAAATCCCGCCCCTAACGGGAAATTCTCTATGTAACTCGTCTTTATCCTATCAGTAGTGATTAATGTGAGCATATCATTATCATTTTTAATAGCTGCTGAGTCTTGACCAATATCTGAAAAAATTCGAAGGCTTTTGTATGAATTATCGTTAATATTTTGAACAAAAGGACTAATCTCAGTTTTTTCTATGATGTTTCTATTAGACCTTAAATATTCAGCAATTTTATCGAGCATTAATAAATCTATATATAGTTTAATATATAAAAAAAATATATAAAAATTATATAAAAAACCGTTATTACAGAAACTCCAACTTATGGATAAATTAATTGAATCGTCTATAATCGAAGGGTTATTATTCTCTGCATTCGATAAATTAGGGCCTGAACCAATTTATATGTTTCCA
>JAGXNZ010000045.1 GCA_019894655.1 Promethearchaeota archaeon
CCTGCTTTTAGCAAAATTCAATTCACCTAATATTCTTTTTACGCGTTCAATGTTCGCTATAGAATAATCTTCCACATCTATGTTTTTATGTGAATGCTCTCGTTGATATGGAAAGCAAGACATCATACTATGTATGCGATCTTCGTTAGGAATCCAAGTCTGAACAATTGTTCTAAGGTATTCGCCAAGGGTGTTTATGCTTGGTTCTAAATTACTCTTTAGAACTTCTCTTAATCTTTTTTGTCCTGATTCTGTTATTCGATACAATTTGATGTTTCGATTGTTTTTAATTACTACTTCCATTTCAATAAAGCCTCCCTTAGCTAATCTGTTCAGTAACGGATAAATTGTACCGGGGGAAGCATGCCAAAGTTTATTGAATTTTTTGTTAATGCTTCTAGCGAGATCATATCCGGAGATACCGTCGTAATTTTCAATTATTGAAAGTACTAGGATATCTAAACCAGAAAATATCCCCCCACCCTCGTGTCCGCTAAATCGTTTACCAAAAAACACTTTTAATTTTCACCTTTTTTTATATATCGAAATCGATATATTCGATTTCATATATATTATACATAAGGAAATTCACCTTAATAAATATATCGGAAAACGAAGTCGTAATTTAGCAGCGTTATAGAAACAAAACTTTACGACAATAACCAAAAAGATATAAAGAATTCAAAATATTTGTTTATTTTATATTTATTGTATGATATGTGAAAATCAAAAATAAAATCTTTCTAATGACTTTATTTTCTGTATTTATTGTTTTCTGTTAAAGAATTATGATTCGATGCAATAATTTTTAAATTTCATAATCAGCTATTTTTATTAGAATATTATGCTGCCTTTTCTAATTAGAGAACTAAAAGTGAGTGAACTCCATGATTCTTTAATAGTTCTTTACAGATCTTTTAATCGTAAGATTCCCCCTGATCTTAAAAACCAAGAAAAGTTGCTCTTAAGTCTAATAAATTATAGTATTGCTAAGTTCCAAGTTGCTGAGGAGAATGGTAAAATTATCGGTTTAGGGGCATTATTTTTATTCGGAGATATTTGTTCTCTTGGATATATGGCAGTTCTTCCAGAAGTAAGACGCAAAGGGCTAGGCACTTCCATCTTTAGTAAATTAGTAGAAATAGGCAGAATGAAAGGTTGCAAGACTTTCATGTTATATGCTTCAGAATCAGGTGCACCAATATATCATAAATTTGGTTTTCGAAGTAAATATGCTACTAACCTGTACAGTTTGCCAAAAAGACCATCACCATTACAAGAAACTAATATAAAAGTTAATTGTACTAATATCTTTCCTTATTGGGCGGCATTAATTGATAGAAATGCAATGGGTTTTGACAGATCTGAATTTTTGCAACTAAAAATTAATCATGGCTCGATCCTAATTACTATTGATAAAGAGGGTTTTGCTCTTCTCTCAGGTTCAAGATTAGGACCTGTGATTTCTAAAAATATTGATACTGCGGTATATCTTATAAATGAGGGAATAAAACTTGGGGCAAGTAATATCATAGTTCCAAAACATTCACATTTCCCAATTAAAATCTTTGATTTCTTTAATCTAACTGAAAGAGATAGTGAATCAAATATAAAGATGGTATATGGGAAAGAAGTAACACAAATTTTAAACCACTTATATGCTCTTGGTACCTATGCTAAAGGCTAGAAGATTTTAATTAATTCTAATCATAACTTATAAATCAAAGATTTTTTTTTCTACTTCTTCCCAATTATGAACCCTAAAAACATTATCTTCGCACACTGAGTTTTGGTTCCAAGGTTGGTCGAAAAGTAATAGGGTCCTGCTTTTCATCATTTTTATTGGTTCTACTAAGTTTGGATTATCATCGACATACAAATCGTAATTTTGTTTTAATTTTATATCGTACGGTCGATGATGTAATAAAATTAACTCTGTGTATTGAACACCTGCCTTAACATCATGAGAATCCAACTTATTAATTATTTCCGCACGATATTCAGGTAATCGAGCAGAAACAATATCAAGGTCGTATCTTTCATTTAACTTTTTCATAATTTTCGGAGCATCCTCATCTATAAAAGGAATGCTCATAGAGTCAGCGTATATCTCGTAGAAAATATTGAAAGCCATCTCTTCGGTTATGTTCCAATCCTTGAAGAAATCCCAGGTGGTTATGTTTTTTTTTTGATAATTAGTACCATATCTTTTGTTATAAATTTCGCAATATCTTACAATAATATCAAGTAAAACACCGTCAATGTCTATAGCAATTTTCATTATAATTCATTTGTTTGTAATAATATAAATACATTTATATGCACATTATAAAATAGGTTTTCTACATGTATGAAAGAGAAATGAATAATTTTTAAATTCATAATTATCAAGCCAAATTTAATCTTAAAATGTTCAAGATTTTTACATTTAATTATATATTGTTTAGATATTTTATATACGCTTGACAAAATGATATAATAGTTAACTTTTTTCTGAAATTTTTATATAATCCAATCGAAAGATTTATATAGCCACATTTATACTAATTATATGGGATAAAATTCCCACAAAATATTATGTAAAGAAGGTGATGAATTAAAAAATTGCTACACAAAATAGGTAAAAAAATATTCACTCCTCTACTATTACTTAAAAATTCTGAAATTAGACCGATAGAACCTCTTTTTTTTCCCTTTTCTTAATATTTTTTTAAGAACCTTTACTTAATTTTAATATCCATAATTATTGAAAGTTGTAATTAATTGAAGTTAATTAAAGGTATTTTATCAGATATCGATGGAACTCTCTATTTTAAAGGTGCTCCAGTTCCAGGAACAATCGAAGCTGTTGAAAAACTTCGTGAAAAAGGTATAAAATTGCTATTTTTTACTAATACTGATAGTAAAACTCCAAAAAATGTGTACAAATCGCTTATAGAATATGGCTTTAAAGTTAATGAGGAGGAAATATTTACTCCAATTATTGCTTTAAAAGAATTCCTTACAGATAAAAAAGATGTAAAATTGTATTTAGTGACAACAGAAGAAGTTAAAGAAGAATTTCAAGAATTTCATCATGTTATAGGATCAGAAATTCCAGATTACGTTATAGTTGGTGATTTCCGGGATAATTGGGATGTTAACAGGCTCAACAAAGCTTTTAGGTATGTTATAAAGCACAAGGCTATATTACTTGGAACGCAAGGTAATAAATATTATCTTGATGTTAATGGAGATCCCGTTATTGATACCGGATCATTTGTACATATGATAGCAAATGCCGCTAATGTTAAACCTATGATCTTTGGTAAACCCTCTAAAGAATTCTTTCTTCAAGCTTTAAAAAAACTCAATTTACCCGCAAAGGAGGTAATTGTCGTTGGGGACGATATTGATACAGATATATTGGGTGCTCAGAATGCTAAAATTATGAGTTTTCTTGTTAAAACAGGAAAAGGGCAATATTTTACTCCATCGAGGGGAAGTATTCTACCTTTAAAAATTATTGAATCGTTCGCAACCTTAATAGAATTGTTGTAACATGAATTATTTTAAAACTAATTGTAAAACAATCTAAGAATTATTATTATCATTAGAAGAATCTTTAGAGCCATTATTTTTTATAATTTGATATTGATCCTTTATTTCTTCTAAGTTTACGGTAATTAACGTATGTAAATGATGTTTTCTCTCAAAATTTTCTATTTTATTTTGATTTAAAGGGTTATTTGCATGAATTATCATGTATTCCTTACATCTAATGCATGCTCTAGCTCTCATAATTCTTCCTAAAAATAATTAAAATAATCTTACTAATTAGAAAGAACTTAGAATATATCTTAATTTCGCTTATTTTTTATTTATGTTCGCGATATTAGGACAAATAACAATACCGCATGGAATTTTAAGAAAAATAATATTTAGGCTCGATTAGAGTCTCGATGATCTATACATTTCTTGTTTCATATTTCCATAAGATCAGGTATTGTTGAATCGTACAAATCTTTTAATTTATTAATATCCAGGGATATTTCTTGATTTTCCAAACCTTTTATCAAGATCTTTGGCTGATTGATTATAACTCCCAATTTTGTTACTTTAACTTTAAATTCAGTCGCGAGAAGCTTGATTTCATTTAAACTTGTCGGTTGAGTTTCTATAATGAATCTGCCAACGGTTTCACTAAAAAGCAGCTCATCATCTCTTAAACCATTATTATTATAGCTACTCAAATCTAAATCCGATCCTAGTTTGTTCTTAAAGCACATTTCAGCAATAGATACAATAAAGCCCCCTTTATTTACATCGTGGTTTGCCTTAATTAATTTTTTATCGTACAATGCTGATATGAAATTCCATCTAGCTCTTATCATATCTTCATCAACTTTAGGGGGAATCCCTCCTTCAAGGTCATGTACCACGGAATGATATTCTGAACCGCCAAGTTCTGCCTTAGTATCGCCAATTATTAGAATGTCATTTCCTGCCTTTTTAAAGGGTAATGTGATTATGTTGTCAAAACCTTCAATTAATCCGACGATCATAATTTGAGGTGTCGCTTTGATTACCGTCTTAGAAACTTCATCCTCGTTATAAAAAGAAACGTTCCCCCCTACTATTGGTATTTTTAAAGTTCTGCAAAAATCGTTCATTCCTTCCACAGCTTTAGAGAAATACCAGAACGATTCTGGTATCTCTGGATTGCCAAAGTTACAACAATTGACCATCGCCATGGGCTTCGCTCCATTAGCAATGACATTTCCGCATATTTCTACCAGCCCTCCTTTAGCTCCTTCGTAAGGATCTAGATAACAATGCTTAGAATTTACGCCTACGCTCGCAGCTATGAATTTATTCGTACCTATTAATCTCAACACTCCCGAATCTCCGTTTCCGCATTTTACTACCGATCTTACACCAACTTCGTGATCGTATTGGCGATAAATCCATTCCTTACTGCAAATATTTTCGGAAGCAATCAGTATTTCTATTATTTCTCCGATTTGCTTGTTTGGTTCGGGGGTTGGTTGAGCGAGCAATTGATCTAAATACTCAGGTCGCTTTTCTAGTCTTTTAAATATTGGAGATTCAGAAAGTGCTTTTGCAGGGATATTTACTACAAGATCCTCTCCGTCAAAAACTTTCAATACCTTTGAATCGTCTGTTTTCCCTATTACAGCGAAGGCCGTTTCATACTTTCTAAACACGTTAAGAACTGTTTCTAATCCTTCTGGTTTAACAATGAATGCCATTCGTTCTTGAGATTCAGATAGCATTATTTCGTATGAAGTCATACCTGGTTCCGCTGTAAACACTTTTCTTAGATCTATGTTTGCTCCGGTATTACCATCTCCAGTCAATTCGCTCGTAGCGCAAGTAAGACCTCCTCCTCCTAAATCTTTTAAACC
>JAGXNZ010000046.1 GCA_019894655.1 Promethearchaeota archaeon
TATTGACGATTCCATCAAGAATATTCTGGTTTAAAGTTGGTTCGAAGATTAAATTGTTCATATCAACGTCATACTTATCAATATAAAGCTTAAGTTTTTGACATCCTATAGCAGAGCCATTTTCCCAAAAGAATCCTAAATAGTAATTACCAAAAACAGGTAAATTGTTAGTCACATCGTAAATGGATTGATTGTTAAAATCGTAAACTAGAGAATTCCCACTAATTACTCCTGATCCTGAATTTAGTTCAGCCCCCGGAATTTTTGTTGAATTATTTGGATAAAAAAGAACCACATTCGCATTGCCACTAATAGGAGGAATAGAATTAGGATCGTTTATATCAAGTCTTACTGATACATTATCTCCGTACATAAAACCGTTAGTTTCCCAAAGAATGTCATTGTAATTAATGTAACTATTCATATCATATATGAGGTTGCTACTAGTAAGGTTAAGCGAGTAAATACCGCTTATACCATTTATAATATTATTTGGTACTGAAAGGAATTCATATGAAGGCCGATCGGGTAGTGTATTTTCTCCGCCAGTCTGGCTTACTACATCGTCGTAAATCTCGACGAAAATTGGATTTGTTAAGTTTTTTGCAGTGTAATCGCTTGGGAATAAATACCTAAATTCAAGTAAATTCCAGTTATCAAAATTTTTGTAACCTGTATTCAAGGTATAGTTTAACTCCCATAACGGAGTAGTATCGTAAGACACTCGATACACACTACTAGCTTGTTCTATCCAATATGCCATCACCGTATAGGTAACATTAAAATTAAATCCTTGAATTATGCTAGTATTCCATGTTAAGTCTACTTGGAAATTATACGAAGGATTGTTAGCAATAGAAGTTGAAAAATTATAATCCCATTGACCTAAACCCCAAGTTAAGGATGAACTCGTATCGTAAGGAGGATCAATATCAATCTGGTTAATAATTGGGATGTCTTGAATCTTTAATGTATCCTGACTGTCGTAAGGATTCGTAAAATCTGAGGGCATAAAAGCCCTTGTGACATTCAGTTTAAAAGCTGCTGCGTCAAGTATTGTAGAGGTGTAGACTGATGGTGTGGAAGGTACTTGTTTTCTAGCTACATCCCATGTTGATCCATTGTTAATGCTTGTTCTTAATTGATGATCTACACTCGAATCAGGATCACCATAAGTAAACTGGGGTAGTGAAACCAAGCTAAAAACATCACTTTTGTTTGATTTAATAACTATAAAATAATTGCTGAGATCTAAATTTTGTGTGTTTGCAGGATTAAAATCGAAGTATGACAAAGAATCTCCGTGGTAATCGCTATAAGCAAAAATTTTGGAATCGATTAATTTAGCCGTGTCAGGTTCTAAATTTACTGCTATTAGATTTGATGTTGTTCTTGCTATAGTTGTGTTTGCTTCATATAGAGTTATGTTTAACTCCGCAGTCGCAGCTGCGGTGAGATTCAAAGTTCTTATCCATGCATAGAATCCATTTACACTTGTACTTTCCCCCTTTAAGTCAAACTCTAAAGCAACTTGATTACTACTGGAAATCGGTAAATCAAAGCCGTAAGTAGAAACCAATTCAAATTCTTCTAATGTAAGAACAAAATCAGTTGTATCTATTCTATCGATATAAAATTGTATTTGGCTTATATCTGATGCATTAATATAATTTAAATTTTCATTAATGATCTTATTCGTAACCCCTGGCATACCTAAGCTACTATCTATGAAGAAAGGGTCAACAATGTTTTTCCAAGATAAGCTCAAGTTATCATACATTTTAAGCGTTATAGTAACATTTTTATCAATGCTAGCTGAAAACTGCGAAATCAACCCCAATATTGTCGATCTGTCAAAATTGACCGTATTTCCGATTACACTAGCAGTCGTACCTGCGAAGTTTGATGATATTGTGAAATTTAATACCCCGTTAGACGAATTTAATCTTATATATGTTGAAGGGACTCCGTCCACCAAATTATCAAAATTTATTGGATCAAGGTTTTCACCAGTATTAATCTTCATAGAAGAGGTATCCTCGTTATACACAAACTCAATAAAATCATCTGCTTCCAGAGCGTTTGTATCTTCTATAATATAATCGGTCGTGAAATTTTTTTGAAATGTGAAATTAAAATTCCCATATGTCAGATAAGTTGGCTCTGTAGTTGACATAGATGGAATATCAAAAGAATCTTGATTGTTAATATTTGAAAAGGAATTATTTAAAACGTAAATTCTTACATCTTGACTATCTCCTGCACCCGTTAGGTAATAATCTGTCAAATATGGGTCGATATCAGAAGATTTAATATTATTTTCATCATCTGACCAATTATGTTGTTGCTTGTTGTTCAAACTTATATTAAAGTCACTAACTATCAGAGTATTTACTAATACTATTGAAAAGATGAATATACTCGCAAATATTATTCTTTTAACCTTCTTTGATCGTCGTAAAATCAAATAAATCAACTGTAATTGTCAATATTTTAGTTATTAAATAATCTAAGAATATTAAAATTTGCTAATTTATATTAAATTTATCCGATAGATTACTTAATGACATAATATTCAGATAAGTAAGGAACTAATTATAAACAAAATTGATTAGAGTATGAGTGAAGAACTAATTATAAACAAAATTGAGCAAGAAAAAGAAGAATATGTCGAATTCTTGAAGAAACTTGTACAAAGCGACTCAATAAATCCACCTGGAAATGAAAAAAATGTTGCTCTAATAATCGAAGAATATTTGAAAGATATAGGAATTAAAACCGAGATTTTTCCATTTGGGAATAATCGAGCCAATTTAATGGCACATTTAAACGATAATTATAACGGAAGAACTTTGTTATTTAATGGTCACATGGACACTGTTCCTCCCGGTTCAGAACAAGATTGGAAATATGCCCCATTATCTGCATTGATTAAGCGAAATAAACTAATTTTTGGCAGAGGTACTACTGATATGAAAGGTGGGTTAGCCGCAATGGTTATTGCTTTAAAAATTTTAAAAGAGTTAAAATTAGAAGTATCGGGAAATTTAATACTAAACGCCGTGGCTGATGAGGAAACAGGGGGAAAATTTGGGACCGGTTGGTGTGTAGAAAACCCCCTAAAGGAGATAAAATGTGACTTTACAATTATTGGGGAGGCTACAGAACTTAATCCACTTCCAAAAGGTATTTTTGTAGGGGAAAAAGGACATCTTCAGGTAAAAATAAATACAAATGGTATTTCTGGTCATTCTGGAATGCCCGCAATGAGTAAAAATGCAATTTACATGATGAGCGAGATTATTGAAAATTTAGACAAACTTAATAATTATATTCCTAAAACAGAACCACCAATGAGTATTGAAAAACTCAAGAAATTAATTAATGTGGTTTTTCCAAGCGAGGAAATTTTTGAAAGAATTCTAAAGGAACAACCTGATCTACAAAGTATCATACAATCTCTAACAACCTTTTCTAAAGCGTTAACGATGATAAAAGGTGGAATTAAAGTAAACGTAATTCCTGATTTATGTGAGGCAGTTCTTGATATCAGACTTTTGCCTAAACAAAAAAGTGAAACCATTATGAAGGCGTTACAAAAACTGATTGAAGAAGACTTAGGTTATGCAGTTAAAGATCAATCAACTGCTACTTCAAAAGATGTTTTCGTTGAGTTAGAAATTATTGCAGACTCTGAAGGTTCCTATTGGAACCAATGGGAGGATTCTGTTGATCTTCAAGAGTTTTACGATCTTGTTGAAACAATTTACGAAAAGAAACCTTTTTACTTTCTATTACCCGCTTCTGCTGACGCTCATTTTTTACGAAACAACGGTTTTTGTCAACAAACCATCATATTTGGACCCGGTCAAGGAAGAGTTGCCCACGCAACTGATGAATACATCGAAATCCTAGATTTTATACGAGCTATTAAAGTATATACGATCTTTGCTTATAGATTCTTAAATAAGAAATAGAGAAATATGTAATTGGATAGTATAAAAATAGAAGACGCCGTAATTCTTATAGATTCTTCGAGATCTATGGTAAGGAAGGATTTTAAACCTAATCGTCTATTAGCTGCGCTGGAAACAGCAAAAAGCTTTATTCACGAGAAATTTATAGTAGATCCAAAGGATAGAATAGCAATTTTATCTTTTGGTGATACGATCAAGAAACTCTGTCCATTTAGCTTTGATGAAGAACGATTGGTTAAATCGTTAGAAAAAATCCAAGTTTCTGGTAATGGTTTGCTTAATGAAGGATTAGCCTTCGCAATTCAATTCCTAGTTGGTGAAATGCGAAAATTAGGAGGTAAAACCAATAGGATTTTTATTATATCAGACAATAAATTAGAATACAAAGAGAAAATCGGAAAGACAATTGATATTGCTAAAGGTTTAGGGATTTATATTGATGCTTGTCAATTAGGCAAAACGCAAGACCATTCTCAAAGCATCCTAAAAAAGATGGTAAGGCTGACTGGAGGCCAATTTGGATTCTTTAACAATTCAAAAGCATTATTAAATGCTGGAATGTCGTACGCATCGAAAAAAGAACTTAAAACTTCAACAGATTATTATTCGCCGGACAAAAAAAGCGACTTGGCACCTTTAATAAGTGAAATAGCGCTACAATTGAGAAGACCTAGCGTTCTGGACATAAGGCTGATGATGAGTAGTAAAGAGAGAGGCCAAGAAAAGTGTCAAATCTGTCACTCTGTAAAAGCACCAATAACGAGTTCTGACTTTTTTAGCGAAGGAAGATATTGTCCTTCATGTGAGCGACCAATGCACCTTTCTTGCGCAGCTATGTGGGCAAAGAAAACTGAATACAAAGAGAATGTGTTCAGATGCCCGTTTTGTTTTTTTCTGTTAGAACTTCCGCCAGCAGCAGCAAAGTTAATAGAAGAGAAAACTGAAAAAGAGCCAAAAATCAAATTAATCGATGAAAGTGGTATCAACACTACTAAAATGGCTTTGATTCCTGAATATGATATAGAAGATATCAATTCATCTTGTACTTATTGCCACAGCATTTTTTTAGGTGATTATAAGGTATTTCAATGCCAAAAATGTGGAGCGTATTACCACGAACCATGTTTAAAGAAGATGCATTCTGAAATTAACGCTTGTAGAGCTTGTGGAGCGCAAATCATGTAGTTTTTAGGCGTATTCCAAGAGATTATTCTACTCTATAAAAATAAAAGAAAAATCGCCTATCTCTCATAAATTTGAAATAAGAAA
>JAGXNZ010000332.1 GCA_019894655.1 Promethearchaeota archaeon
AAAATCTCATTCTTATTCTTAAATTAGTAAAAGCACAATTAAATTTAGAAATAGATTATTTAAATAAAATCAATGGAGGTTGTCAAAAAATAGTACTAAAAGTTATATTCAACGAGATTTTAGCTGCTTGAAACCAATCTGGCTATTTAATGGGTTTTTCCATTAAAGAATTAACGTATAAAGGAAAGTATCTTATAGCACTGACAGAACAGGAGTATGCTGGTCCGTGGTTTAGTTTTAAACTTCAAAACAAGAGTTTAGGGACTATTGGTGTAGTTCTAAAAAATATTGAATCAACTCCGATCTATAAAATGGTTAATAGTCGTACTGGAACCATAATTGATCGCATCACACTTGATTTTGATATACGGGAATACCTAAGAAAATTAATTGCTCAGAAAAAGCTCAAACCAATTGCTCTTAGCGACCAAAATTCTCTGATTCGCTTATACATTGATGTATTCAATCGCCCTAAAGTTCCCTATATTAATGCATTCTTTACGATAAAAAACATTTCAGATTATGATTTATTAGATTTTTCGTTATATTTCGTCTTTGATTTTGATATCAATGGACTAGATGGTTTTGATAACGATTTATCAGGCTATGACGAAAAAAACGATATAATTTATCAGTATGATGACACGAGTTTATTTGCAGGGTTTTCTCCAATATCTAAATCGACGCATTATGAAACTTGCTTAACAAAAGATTTTAATATTGATGTTGAAAAACGAAATCTATCTAATACTTTATATGGTCAACCAGGCGAGATTTTATCTGCTTTACAAATTGAATTTAAAACATTAAAACCGAATCAGTCGTTTCAGACAGCTTTAACTATTTCTGGTGCATTAAGTAAGGAGGAACTTATAAAAAACATTAAGGAAGGAAAAATCAACGCAATGAAGTATTTGTCTCAAGTAAACAGATCGGTCAAATCGAGCCAGAGAAACGAACAGGAAGAAGCTTTCATGAAACTTAATCTTCAGAAATCCGTTGATTGTAAAGATTAAACCGTAAATAATGATTCAAATAAAAAAATTCCGAAATGGAAAGTTATTTGATGAATTCTCTGCGAGAGATGGGTTTAATATAAATGTTGATTACATTTTACAGGAAAAAATGAAAGTAGAGAATTCACGTTATTTAATTGATGAAAATCATTTTTTGGTTTGTTGAAAGTATCCAACTATTCGTAATTTATTCTCGAAACGATTTAATTCAGTAATAATTCCTTTTAATCCTTCTCCGTTATGGAATACTGATTTATCAAAATGAATTTTCATAGTACCACTTTTTCCAGGGATGATGTTTTGACCATCAATAAATTTAAAAGGAGAAAGTTTTAACTTAATTAGCCCGTAATACTGGAATCCGTCATCAGGTTTAATCATCCCGCTTTTAGGTTTATAGAATTGGCTAACAAAAACTTCGGCTTCTATTTCTTTTTCCTTCTTAAAAATGCCGGGAGTAACAATAATGTTGTCGCGGCTTATTTCCCTAGGCGAAATATTACCTTTTAAGGCGAGACCTACTCTATCGCCTTCATAAGCGATTTTAAAGTTCCTATCGTGTTTTTGAATACTCCTGATTATAACTTTCTTAACGGCAGATTCATAACCTGTTATTTCCAACATCTGACCACTATGGACTTCGCCTTGTTTTACAATTCCAAGAATAACGGTCCCTATTCCTTTAACAGGAAATACATGATCAACTAACACCTCCGTGTTTCTTTCGTTAACGTTAGTTAACTGTAGAAACTCATTTCCAAGCGCCACAATTATTTTTTTTAGATTTTCATAATCTTGTTTGGCTTTAAGTTCGAAAATTTGCACGTTTTTCAAACTGGTACTCTCCAAAATCGTTTCAATTTTCTTTCTCGTCTCAGGTAATTTCCACTCCGTATTTGAATTTATTCCAGCTATTACTACCAAAACTTTAGTTCTGTATAACTTTGAAAATATGTCCATTCCAACTAGTATTTCTCCAACTGAGGCGTTTAATCCAATGTTTAAATCTATAGCGAGAATGTGAATATTAGATATAGCTAAAGTTTGTAGAAGTGGTTTTATCTTTTCGGGATAATCTAGGGGAGTTAAACCACAAAATACTTGATTTAAAGTTTGATCTAAACGATTGTAAAAGAGAATATCTGATTTAGTTCCTGGGGAACCTAAAGATTGACCTATTAAATTGTTTATATCGAAATTATCCCCGAGGATTCCCACTACGAAATTTTTTTCAGCTAATTCATTCATATGTTTTATTAAATGTTGAGATCGTCAAAAACTTTTTGAAATTCTACTTCTATGGAAATCCACCTTATAGTAAAAATAAAATTATTAACTAAGAACAGATTAATTAACTAAAAAAAAGAAAATATATTAATTATGACCTGGAATAATTTAGTGAATCAAATTATATTAATATTGATCGACGATCTTAGAGCAGCTCATTTATTTGACCTGATTAACAAGGGAAAGGCACCTAATATAGCTCAAATTGCAAAGAATGGTATTTCAAGCCAAAATTGCATCACATCCTTTCCAAGTATAACTTATCCTTGCTATAGCAATATCATCATTGGATCTTATTCTGGTTACTATCCTATTGAAGGAAGTGGGATACCATCGTATCATTGGGTGGGAAGAACTGACCCTCCATCAGAAGGAAAAAAATTTCCAATTATTAAAAATTATGGAAAAGGAAGTCATCTTTTAAAAATAAATAAAGATTTAGGACCAAATTGTCAAACCATTTTTGAACAAGCGGGAGAGGGTAATTTTTTGAGTTCCTTAAATCTTATAAAAAGGGGTTCAGTTTTAATCCCTCCTGTAGAATACACAACCTCTTCAATACTTAAAGGGGTTGAAAAAGCATATATTGATCCTCAATCGTTATTTCCAGAAAAAGATGTTCCAAAGGTAACTGTTGCGTATATCCCTAAAACAGATAATTTAATGCACAATAAAGGCTTCGGCCATCCAGAGTACATTAAAGAGGTAATCGATTGTGATAGATACATCGGTTCATTAATTAAAACTCTTAAAAACACAGGTTATTATGATTCAACCGCTATAGCAATAATATCTGATCACGGAAATTATAAGTCAGAAAAGATGTATGACATCGCCCCTTTTTTTGAAGAAAACGGATTAACCCAATATTTACCTAAGAACGGAACTGGCGATTTCGACTGTCATATGGGTGGTCTTGGATTTTTTTACTTCCCTGGAGACAATTGGTACCATCACCCAACTATCGAACAGTTGAAAAAATTTGCTCCAGAGGGTGTTAATAGCAAAGAGTTAAATGTGTTTGATACTTTATGGAAAATCCCAGGCGTAAAGGCAATGTATTACAGAGATAACAATAACACCCCCGACAAAGGTATAATTTACCTTGAACATAGAGAAGTGGAAATGGGAAAAAAGGTCACCGATATTATTGAATACGAAGGCCATGGAAAAAACCAAAAAACTAAATATATTCCCGACGATAAAGATTTCTATAAATATAGTAAAAATGAGGAATCTGCACGGCTCATAGATGGAAAATCGCATAGTATTGATGAATGGTTAAAAGTTACTAATCTGATTGATTTTCCTATATTAGTTGACCAAGTACCTCGCTATTTTAAAAATCCCCGATCTTGCGACATAGTAACTTCCACGCTTGGAGAGTACGGGTTTGGATATGAGCATGGAAAAACTGTAGCTTCTACTCAGTATTCTCATGATATAGGGCTTAAAAAGTCCATGACTGTGCCATTTATAATTGGTGGATCTCCAAACATCCCCAAATTGGAACTAGCATATTGTAAAACTACTGATATGGTTCCAACGCTTTTAAATTTGTTAGGAGAAAAGCCCCATTACAGTGTTGTTGGAAAATCTGTTTTTGATTATCCTTAGATACATTTTGCATTGATAATTCAGTAGATTAGAAAGAATTGAAAATATTTTATTTGAATATGAATTTAAAACTGCGAAGTTCAAATTTTTCCATTTTAAAGGCTAAGATTCCTTTCATTTCATTCCAGTTCGGAGCTTGGTTCAACGACCTTTCTAGCAAATCAGTTTCTTCTATTTTGATGATCCTTTCTGCTATTTTTGGATGAATTCTTGCTTCAGCTGACACGGAGAGTCCACAACCTTCAAAAAATCGGATAATGATTGAATTATCTTGGTTCCATTCCTCGTATTTCAATACACCTAAATTGATGTTTGAAGGTGAAACTTGCAATATAGATTCTCCGTTTAATAATGGTCGATTTTCTATTTCATAAGATCCTTCTAGTGGTATAACTATGATTGGATTGTTAAATTCTTCAGCTTTTCTTCTTATCTTTGGATTTGCTGTGCTATCAGGGTTGGTTAAAGTGCTTCCACTGTGAGGATATAATACGTAATTACATCGAAATGGTCCCAGTTCACTAAATTCTGGTACTTCATTATTGTATAAATCTTTATTGAGTTTTCTTTCTGAATTCACCCAAGCTTCAGGAGATGGAGGAGTATATTTAGGAGATCGTAAAAGAGTCAATTGAATATCACCACCATTAACAGAAAATGCATATTTTCCTTCGTTGATAAGTGCAATACCCCATTTCTTATCAGGAGAGCTCACATCAACGAATTTATGGCAGATTTTCTCATACCGTGC
The DNA here is from genome assembly GCA_019894655.1 of Promethearchaeota archaeon. Next base: position 4,672 of record JAGXNZ010000332.1, read on the forward strand.
CTTATCGCAAGGAGTTTCGGGATTAGTTTTAAAATCAACAATCGCATATGCCCCGTCAGCAGTGGCAATCTCTGATTTTGTTGCAGTGCTATATAGAATTTTGAGCATCGTGTTTGGTTGACTCCAATCACTAATATATTCAAGATAGATTTCAGGTAAAGTCTTAAATAATGTGATTTTTTGAATAACGACATCCTTTCCTAATAAACGGTTGATTTGAAGAGAAGCAAAAATGGGACCATTATCTACCACTTCAATTTCTACCCCTCTATCATTGGATAAATCCAAGGGAAAATTCCAGTATTCAGGAGTAAGATTCCAAGCGGGAAACTTTTTATCATCGTCGATAAAACTATTAGTGAGATTAGATGAAATGCCTCTTAATAGATTTAATCCATTATTCAGGTTTTCCGATTGTAATTCTACAAATGCACCTGTGGTTTGGCTCAGTTCTATATGCGTGATTCTATTTGATATTTTATTTGAGGATGCGTTAATTTCAGATTGATCTGATATTTCATCTGTCAGAACCAATTTAACAGGAGTTACGGATAAGGGTTTCAATGTAACGATCGTCCACCAACCAGCGGATCTTGAATCTTTCCAAGAATCATCTTCCTTGGAGACTGGTTGGCAAACGAATTCTAATTTCTCTGAATTTAAAGATTGTATTTTCGCAGGTTTAGGTTTCCAATTTTTTTCTTTTGAAATATTTTGGTTTAAAATTGTAGCTGGTAAAAAAAGCCTTGATTTCCTTTCCCAAGGTAGAGAATTAAATAGATAGAAATTTCCACTATGTTTTAAATTCTGTTTATCATCTTGGGATGATAATTTCGATCCTATATCTTTTACTATATTGGAGATCGAACTTTCTTGTAGTTTCCAATCCTCCCAACAATCATCGTATACTTCAGGGATCGAACTGCCAGGTAGAACATCATGAAATTGATTTTTTAAGGTTATTTTCCAAAGTTGCTCAAATAGTTCTGCGGGATAAGTATAATCTGAAGTAATTAATGAGGTTAAAACAGCCAATATTTCAAGTGAGATTAAGTTATTTTCAAATTTGCGATTATTTCTTTTAACATCCGAATGATTTGAAAAACATCCCCGATGATTTTCAAGATATAATTCGTCATCCCAAATTGGAAATCTTTCTGAATATTTATTTAATTCCTCGAAGAAGTTTTCCACACGACTCCATTTAAACATAGGATGTTTAGCTAGTGCATTTGCTATTGCGACTTCCTTATGAGTAGGTCCGTGTCCCCCATCACCCAACCCAAAGAAATATCCTATATGAGGACAATACTCTTCTCCTACATGGTTTATAAGATCATCATAATTATCCTTATAGTTCCAAATTTTTTGGCCGTTGTCTGTTAACAAATGATGGCCTATCCCGAACTTTTTCCATGAACCTAAAGGACCATCTCCCATATGAAAATGGCCTGTCAATATTTTAGAGCCATCGAGTCCTTGCCACCAGAAATTCACGAAGGGAAAGGTCGTTTGAAGATTCCAGGTAAGTTTAGTTGTCCAAAAGTATTTTGCTCCTGATTTGGTTAATATTTGAGGTAAACCACGATTATAACCGAAAGAATCTAAAAACCATTCCACCTTGGGAAGGATATCAAAATTATCTCTAAAAAATCGCATCCCGTATAACCTTTGCCTTACAAACGATTCTCCCGAGGGCATCATGCAATCGGGTTCAACATAAGAACCGCCTACGAGTTCAATATTTCCTGCCTTTACAGTCTCTTGAATTTGCTTAAAAAGCTCAGGATCATCTTGTTTAATCCAATCTAAAAGTAATGGTTCGCTTAAAGCAAAGCAAAATTTTTCTGGGAACATTTTTGCATGAAGTATTGCTTTTTTAAAAGTAACTTGCGCTTTTTTTCGCGTTTGTTCATACCTCCACATCCAAGCACAATCGATATGGGACTCTCCAACTTGATGAATTATTAAATCTTCTAACTCTGGACAAGTGTTTTTCCATAATCTTAATTTTCGCTTGAGTGATATTTCTCTGTCAGATCTTAACCATCTTTCCCTCACCTTTTCAGTGTCCGTATCGGGCTCTTCAAGGTTTTTGCAATCTAACCGTCTATTTCCAGAATAACGACCAATTTTATCTATAAATTTAGGAGAATTCATATTTTCTTGGTTCTCTTATTAAAGTGTTTAAGGAATAAATCATAGAATAATTTTAAATTTAATTAAAGTTATAAGTAATTTAGTTAAGGAAAAATATTTAAGAATTGATTTTATGAAAGCAAATAAGTTCTTTGTTAATAAATACATAAGCCTTGAGCTTGAAAATGGTGTTACTAATATTTATGTAAAAGATAAGTTATTTCGACAGTGTAAAAAACTAGTTATTGAAATCCCTAAAAAAAAATTAAAAGAATTTTTAAAATTTAGTTCAATTGATCAAATTCCAAAAGATTACCAAAAAAATAGCCAAGTCCAAATTAAACCTGAAATTGAGTTTTTGGGACATTGTTCAAATTTACAAGCTTGGGAAGAAAATGATTATAATTCATAAAAACTAAACTTGAATTAAAATCAGATAACTCCTTCACTCTCATAATGGAGCCTCATGTCATTACAACTATTAAAGTGAAAACTCATTTAATTCAATGATCTTTATTATAAGAATAAGAGGATAGCTAATAAATGTGGAAACAAAAACTTCTCGAATTTGTTAAACCTTTTACGCATCCAGCATGGGGAATAACTCATTTTCAAAGAGTTTACGAATTAGCGATTGAATTAGTTAAAAAGCAAAATATGGATGTTGATAGAGACTCGTTGTTCGCTGCTGCATATCTTCATGATATTGGAGCATTCGAACCATATCGTCAAGATGGAAAGGATCACTCTGAGGTTGCCATCGAAAATTGCTCTGAAATACTCCTATCTATAGGTTTTCCAAAAGATAAAATCGATCTCGTTAAAGATATTATTAAGTGTCATATGTTTTATGTTAAACCTTCTGATATTATGGAGTCTATAATCCTTCATGATGCGGATACGCTTGATTTCATGGGTATTATAGGCATTTCAAGAATACTTGCGATTGTAGGAATAGAAGACTGGACTCCTGACTTAAAAAGCGCAATTTTCCTTATTCAAAAATTCCACGATGAGTTACCACTGCAGTTATACACGACAGCAGCTAAAGAAATGTGCATTGAACGGAAGTTTGAAATGAAGAACTTCTTAGCAAAATTATCTCAACAGACAAATAAGTTCAAATTGATATAAAATATAGCTAATTTTATTTTTATTTAGAAAAAATTTTTTCTCGTGAACTGATTTTTCCAATTATATAATTAATACTATTGATTATGTGAAACGATTTTTATTCTAGGGCTCTTTAATCACAAAAAATACTAAAAGAGATAATTATTAATTTATGAAAGAATTTGACATCGTTGTTATAGGAGCAGGTCCTGGTGGTTCAATAGCAGCAAAAGTTGCAGCTGATAATGGATATTCAACTTGTTTTATAGAAAAAGAGAAACTCGAGAATGGCGGACGATATAAAGCATGCGGTGGAGCAATGGCATGGGAACTTATCGAAGAAATTGATTATCCTGAAGATAAAATTGGCCGCGTTATCGAATCCTTGGAACTTCATCATGTTGATGGTGAGGATTTTTCAAAGAAAGGTAAAGGTGCAGTTGTGTGGAGAAATATATTTGATAAATTCTTAACTAACTTAGCGACTGAGAGCGGAGCTATATTGAAAGATAACGAACAAATGATCAATATCAAAAAAGTTAAAGCTAGTTATCAAATTTCGACTCGAAAAGATGAATACAAAGCTAAATACGTAATCGCCGCTGATAGTGTTTACTCCCCAACCCTAAAACTTTTAGGATGGCCTTTTTTCAAGAGTCAAGATGTAATTTTAACGATTACTAAAGAAATGAACACCTCAAAACCTTATATTGATAAGATTCTTGGAAGCGATACCGTTCACTTATTTTTTGGGATCAAGGAGTTAATACCTGTTGGTTATGCTTGGTTGTTTCCAAAAAATCACAAGATCACTGTTGGTTGGGGCAATCAAATTGATTTAGTAAAGAATTCAAGAAAAGAATTTGAAAAGTTTTGGGTGCTTCCATTTGTAAAGGAAGCTTTGAAAAATTCCACATTGGAAACCTTTAAGCCTCATCTTATTCCAGTAGGAGTTAGACCAAAACTTTATGAGGATAATGTGTTTGCTGTTGGTGATGCAGGGGGAATGGTTGATCCTATAAGTGGAAAAGGAATACCATATGCTATGATGTCGGGTCAAATCGCTATCGAAACGATAAAAACTTGCGAGAAAAAAGACAGACTTGATAAGTTAGGATCCACGTACGAAAAGTCTTTAGATCGGAGATTCCTCAAGATACTAAAAGCAAAAAGAATAGTAAGAGATAAAATTTTCAAAGATGATGAGAGTTTAAAGAAATTTTTAAAATTATGGGAAAAGCACCGCGCTTCCGAAATAGTGATGAAAAAATTATTAGAATAGGTGAAATCTTATAAAATTTATACAATACTCAAAATTGTATGTTCCTAAGATTAATAACGCAATAAAATCTATTTTTGAAGAGCGAATAGATAGTATGAAAAATAATTTTCTGAGAGATTATTATTCGGAAATGAAAGACTATTTTTTAGCGGGTGGAAAGAGAATAAGACCAATACTTACTATAGCCACATATAATGGATTTACTAACAAAATTGCAGATGAGATTGTTCGCCCTAGTGTAGGGATGGAATTTTTGCATAATGCAACCTTAATTCATGACGATATAATCGATAAGGATGATTTTCGACGAGGTAATCCCGCGTTTCATTATAGGTTTCAACTATATCACTCAAAATACAAATTTAAAAAAATGGATGCTGCTGATTTTGGAAACAGTATAGGCATCATCGGGGGAGATACTGCGTTTATTATGGGTTCAATGGCTTATTTTATCAACGATTTTTCGAGAGATATGAACCTCAATTCGATTCGATATTTTAGACAAGCTTTTACCGAAGTAATTCATGGAGTTTTAATTGAAATCGATATGGTAAATCAGGAAAAGCTCTCAATGGATGAGTATATCAATATGACTTCACTTAAAACTGGAGCCCTTATTGAAAAATCGATCCTAATTGGAGCAAGCTACGCAAATATCGAGAAAGAATACATGCCTCATTTATCAACATATGGCGTGAACTTAGGGATAATTTTTCAAATAATTGATGATATCCTAGGAACTTTTGGAGACGAAAAAGTAACTGGAAAACCTACAGACGGAGATATTCGCGAGGGAAAACACACTTGTTTGCTAATCGAAGCTATGAACAAATTAGAAGCAATAAAGAAAGATCAATTATTAAACTTAATTTCTAAGTCAGAGATAAGCAGTGAAGAAGTCCAGGAAGTAAAAGACTTATTCATGGAAGCAGATGTAATTGATTCCTGTAAGAAACTCGCTACTAAGTATTACGAAGAAGCTAGAGTTGCACTTGAAAAATTAAAACCAGTTGTAAATGATTCAGAAATTGAATTTTTTGAAAATTTACTAAAATTTGTATTAGAAAGAAAATTCTAAACAATGTTTAAGGTGAAATTATTTGGTACTTGTTGCAATTACTGGAGCAAGCGGAGTTGATTTAGCTGTAATTTTACTCCAGCAATTGAAGAAAAATGGACTAGAAACAGAACTTATTATAACAAAAGTAGCCGAGAAAATCATAAACATTGAAACTGATTATAAGGTAAATGAAATAATTGAACTCTCTGAAAAATATTATGAAGTTGACGATTTGACGGCAGGTCCTGCTAGCGGGTCTTATAAAAATAACATTATGATAATAATCCCTTGCTCTATGAAAACTTTAGCAGCAATCGCTAACGGTTATGCTGATAACTTGATTACTAGAGCAGCAGATGTGATAATAAAAGAGCGAAGAAAACTTATTTTAGTTGTAAGAGAAAGTCCTTTCAGCGCAATTCACTTAGAAAATATGCTAAAATTATCAAGATTGGGAGTTATTATTGCCCCACCAATCCCATCTTATTATATAAAACCTAAAAATATCAAAGAACTAAACGAATATTTTATAGGTAGAATTCTTGATCATATCGGTGTTGATAGTGGGATTAAAAGATGGGGAGATAATTAAAATATTCAAAATCAGCTAAACAGAATACAATTGATTTAACCAAGTGTATAAATCGCCAATTATTACGCGTTTCTCCACTTTATTTTTCAATTCTTCCAAATTGTTCGAATTCATTAGCCATAAACTTGAGCGTAATTCATTTTTCAACGTTCTAATTTCTCTTAGAGTATTTGATATCGTATCGTTTTTTCTGTCTTGCCAAGAAGATTTTAAAAACTTATAAGCAAACCCACCAACATCAGCACCGAGTACAATCGATTTAGCAATGTCAATTCCTGTTTTTAATCCACCGGTAGCAATAATTAACTTTTTGGATACTTTTCTTACATTAACAATACTAACGGGCGTAGGAATACCCCATTCCCTAAATACATCTGCAGGGTTTCGGGAATATTTTTCATTATCGAAATTATTACGTTTCGATTCTATCGCAGCAAAACTAGTACCACCAGTCCCTCCAACATCAAACCCATCAAAACCTAATTCGTCAAGCTTTAATGCAAGATCTTGATTAATACCAGTACCTACTTCTTTTGCTATGAGAGGAATCTTAGTAAGTTCCCTAATTTTCTTGAAATTTTGTCTAAAATTTCTATATGAAATATTGCCCTTATATTGAACGAGTTCGTGTAACGCATTTAGGTGAATAGCCATTACATCAGCGTTTACCATATCGATGCAAGCATTCAAATCCTCTTCCCTGAAATAGGTTGAACTTACCTGACCTAAACCTAGATTTCCAATAACAGGGATAGTAGGAGCAAATTCACGTACGATTTTAAAAGAGTCTACGGTTGTAGGGGCTTCTAATCCAATTCGTTGACTTCCAACACTCATAATGATATTTTCTTCCTCTGCAGCTTTAGCTAGGATTTTATTCACATCCTTTGAAACAGGGTGTCCTCCAGTTATAGCCGAAATACATATAGGTGCGGAAATTTGTTTATTAAAGAAATTTACTGTGAGATCAATCTCCTCTAAATCGACTTCTGGTATAGCATGGTGAATTAGTTTAATATCGTCAAAATAGTTAAAAGAATGTTGTACATCATATTCCAAAGGAATTTTTAGATGTTCTTCCTTTCTATTGAATATTTCTTTAGTTTGTTCTGGTTCAGGCATATTTTCTTTTTCATGTTCGCTTTTTGTCATAATGCAAAATTATTCATTAATTAATATATTTGTACAATTTAAATTTTGATTCTTTAATGATTTATGAATGTAACCTTCAATTAATCCATTTATTAATTGAACTGGAATTTTGGATTTACAAATAGTTCTGATGAAATCAAGTTTACCTTTAATACCACCTGTAACATCTATCTTTTGACCGAGATCTGCTAAATCTAAACTGTCTAATTCGTTTGAATAGCATTCTGAGACTAATTTACAATTATCACTATTGCTCTTATCAACTACATATAATCCATCTGATTCCATTGCAAAAACGACTTTTGAGACTTTATAGTTCTTTAAATTTTGGCTTAACGCTAAAATTATTTGATCTCCAGAGATAATCGAGAAGGAACCTTGCTTATCAAGTATAATATCACCGTATAGTATTGGCATTATATTAAGATCTAAAGCAGTTTCAATAATATCTAAAGATTTAGTTGAGGTGATTTCAGAATCCTTAATAAATATACTAGAAGCTTGAATTGATAAAACAGGATAGTTTTGCTCTAGAAAATGATTAATTAAATAGGTATTGAATTTATTCATTGCTTGATGAGTTTTAGCAAGCCCAAGAATTTGGTTAGGAATAGATTTATCAAACCCCTTAGAAATACTGTATTTTTTTGCCAAAGGATGACCAAACGAGCCACCACCATGGATTAAGATAAGTTTTTCATTTGCTTCAATGATTTGCCGAATTGCGCTTTTAACAACATCTTCTCTAATGGAGAATGGTTTATTTTTGTCAGTGAGTAAACTGCCTCCTAATTTTAATAGAATTATTTCCTTATTGTTATTCAAATCTAATTTACACTCATCCAATCATAGTTTTCCAGGCGTCATAACCTTTCATCTTTATAATTTCAGCAATATTTTTCTGGACTTCGTCGTTTTCGGCTAAAGCAATAACCAATCCACCCCGCCCGGTCCCCGTCATCTTAGCGCCTAATGCTCCGTTATTTAAAGCTATTTCAACCAATTTATCGTTGATTTCCCCAGAGACCGTGATTTCTTGAAGTAATTTATGATTTTGATTCATTAAATTACCAATGCTTATATCATCGCTCTTAAGTAATGCTTTTTTAGCTTTTTTTGATAGATCTTTATAATTGCTAAATATTTTCTCGAATTTTTCGGGATTTGCTTCTTTTAAACTCCGCACATCGGCTACTACTTCTGTGGTGGAGGCTGTTATTCCTGAATTAGCGATTACTAACGGCATCTTTTTTGGCGATTGAAGAACTTCCATAATATTTTTCCCCCCGTTTAAATTTTTCACGAACCATATCAATCCACCATAAGTGGAAGCAGTATTATCAATTCCTGATGGCGTTCCATGATAGGCTTTCTCACCTTCGTAGGCAGCTTCGTTAATTTTTTCGTCATCCCACATTAAAGTAAAGCTATCGTTTATTGCACGAGCTAGACTAGTAGCTTGCGCAGCAGAAGCACCAACACCGCTAGCAGCAAATAAATCTCCAGAAAAAGTTATTTCAAGTTTCTGGCAGCCAACATCTATGTTCATGTGTTCAATAACATTTTTTATGGCTTGCATTGCCTCGTTATATTTTTTCTCCTTATAACCAGGAGTGGCAGGCCGTTGATCGATAACTTCCCAACCTTTTCCATCAACCACTTTAACATCAGCAGTCGTATAAGAACCTAATGCTGAGGCAATAGCAGGGAATCCATAAACAACGAAATGTTCTCCGAATAATATCGTTTTACCATAACCCTTTCCAAATCCCATTTATTTCGTCTCCACTATACCTTCATTCCCGTTAACAATTAAATATTGTCCGGATTTAAGATCATCAATATTGATCTTATCTACGCATGGGATTTCACTAATTATGCAGCCAACTGCTATGATTGTATCGATTTCTTTATTTACAATTGCTACCGGAGCCGTATTATTTTTCTTCATTCGATACATCGTATAAGAACCTACTGTCGATCCTTTACCAGTAGGAAAAACTAATACTTTTCCAGTGATAATTTGACCCTCAAGTTCGTGGCCCACTTCCACCACTCTTCCAGTTTCGGGATCTACTCCACCATAAAATGAAATTCCATCTTTTGTTACTATCGCTTCTCCTTCGGCGACTCCCTTATATACCTTTCTTCCTTTTAACTTCATCTCGTCGCCTCCTCGATGCATTGATCAATTGAGCCAATTTTTACTTTGAATTTGTTTTTTGCACGCCCGTAATAACACGCTTTTGCTGAATCCACCATAATTCCTTTGAATCGTCCCTTAATGGGTGCGACTACGCAACAGGTATCAGCAGCAAATTTAGCCCCTGCACCTTCAATAATTTTGGTGTAGCCTGCTTCATCTGCTATCTTTTTAGTTGGTCGAGCTGTGGTAATCCAGAATTCTTTTTTAACTTTCTTTCCCTCTAAGAGCTTTGCGAGATTAGCTATTTCGTGAATTGAAGCATGCGGACAACCTATACTTACAAAATCGATTTCAATTCCATCGTCTATGAGTTCAGCACGAGCAGATTCTATCTCATTTTGATTTATTTCAAACCTAACATCGCTTGGTTTTGGGTATTTATTATACTCAGGAGTAATTCCATCCATGTGGAATAATGCTGTACCTCCATAAGTTGCAACTGAAGCACAAAATGATTTGAGTTCTTCAACTGTAGCTGAGGGGATTCCCGTGATATAAGGAATTTTTTTCCCTAATTCAACTAATTTATCACCAATTATTTTTCCCAACACTCCAAATTCATCTGTACCTTTGACAGGAGCATTTACAGAAACCAGAATTTGACCATAACGATTTTTATCTAAATGATAACCGTAGTTAGGCGTTTTTCCTGTTAAAGCAGCAGCCAGCGCACTTGGTCCACCTTCACGGTTCGTTCGAGCCCCTATAACCGAATTAGAGTAACACACAGCACTACTTTCAGCCCAAGCTATATGTTGACCGTAATGAGGGGCGTTTCCTATAAGGTATGGAGTG
>JAGXNZ010000333.1 GCA_019894655.1 Promethearchaeota archaeon
CCATGAAGCCTTGATCTGGATTGATCGCTTTCGGCATCTCGTCAAAACCTGTGAGACCAACCCATTCTTCTTCGCCAGTTCCCCATAATGGGAACCTATCGTCAATTAATCGTCCATCCTTTCCATGTGTTGGTTTAATTGGATAAGTACCAGAGTGCCAATATCCTGTGTTTCCACGTTTATCTATCCATAAGAAGTTATGGCTTAACTTAACCCGTTTAGCAGCCTCTTGCATGTCGTAGATATTCTCTGCTTGTTGAAAGAGCATCCACCCCTCTTCAGCGTCCAACTCGTTCTTAAAGAATGGAACTTTCACAGTATAAGCAATATTATTTGCTAAATCCCATCCAGCTACTGGGTGAATGAGAGGACCATGAACAGTGCGATAAATATCATATTCTACGTAAAACGATTTAAGGGGACCATATATCCTTTCCGTTCTCATTTCCATATCCACCCATTCACCGTTATACCAATATTGGTATTGATTATCAGGATTTAATACCTCGATGTACGTATCAATAATATCTGAACTCCCAGTTGTTGAGGTCCACGCACCGGACTCACTTACTCCAATTAAAATAGTTGGAGCCATAGGCATCATCATGCCGACCGCATCGATACCAGCGCCATGTAATCCGATTTCGCTAACGATTTGGGGTGTCGAATGGCCCATTTGGGGGCCTCCTACTTGCAGGGTGTTTCCTGATTCAGATTTCCACGAATTAACCACCCAAGCGTTACTCCCGAATTTTGTGGGTAATCCCATCGAATTTAAAAACTCATCTTGTCCCATTTTAAATTCTTCATAACTTTGGGCGATTTCGCCGATATTACTAGGAAGATAAGATGGTTTGCATCCTTGACTCTTTAAATCAGGGTAACTCGCTCCACCTGGAATCGTGACTTCTGATCCAGGATCTTGTTGAGGATAGAGATCGTTAAACATTTCCCATGCTAAGCCGTCGCCATAAATTGATGCAAGGGTTTGGTATCGACCAGCATAACTTAGTTCACCACCTCCCGTTGCTCCAAATCTCCAAGCCATCATTACGAAAAGGGCAATACTATCTTCAACCTCCCAAGGCTCAAGTGGTAAACCAAACGCTAGATATTCAACAGGCATAAGTGAAGGATCGCCATTTGCGAGAGCTTCGTTTGCTTCCGAGATATAAAGATTCAAGCCATCTCTATAGGCTAATAACATTTCTTTTAGTTTTGCTTTTGGAAATGAAGGTTCCCAGTTCTCCCATATCTCTAGTAATTCTTCCCTGCTATAACCGGTAGATCTTGTTACATAATCAGCGTTAATGCTACCTAATCCAAATTCATAAAGATTACCAAACGCTTGTTTTCTGAATAAGTCTGCTTGCCATAACCGATCTTGACCGATTGCATAACCTGCACCAAACGCTAATCCCTCTTTCGTTTTTGCGAATACATGAGGCACTCCATAATTATCTCGTATTATAGTAATTTTATCTTTTTTCCATTTTTTAACACTCCCACCATTCCCACTGCTCGCGCTGACTGGTTGAGTAGGAAAGATCATTATGATAAGTATCATTGCTGTCAAACAAACAATTAAATTCTTTTTTTTCATTTTTTTCAACTTTCTTTTTATTGAATTTCTTTTTTTTTAGATAATTTGTACAAGAAATCTTAGACAGAATTATATATAAATTTATTGTTGAAGTAAGAAATAAGGAACAAATTATTTTAAGAATCCCACATACTTCCCAAACCTAAAAAATATTAATACTTTTAATGAATTCCTTCATTTTATTACATATTCTAAATATTATTATACGAAAAAAGTGTAAATTCACATGCCAAATTCAAAAGATTATATGGAAATGGATGATAAATACTGTGCTCATAACTATCACCCTATTCCCGTTGTCATTTCTAAAGCAGAAGGAGTTTGGGTTTACGATCCAGAAGGTAAGAAGTATTTGGATTGTTTATCAGCCTATTCTTCGCAAAATACCGGACATTGTCATCCAGAAATTATTAAAGCTTTAAAAGAACAAGCAGATAAAGTTACCTTAACATCTCGTGCTTTTTATAACGATGTTATGGGACCTTTTTTAAAAAAACTATGTGAAGTTGTTGAACCTCATATCAACGATCCAAAAAATACAGGAATAATGGCACTGCCCATGAACACTGGAACCGAAGCAGTCTCAACAGGTCTGAAAGTTGCTAGAGCATGGGGTTACATTAAAAAAAGAATCCCTAAAAACGAAGCTAAAATAATTGTTTGTAGAGGTAATTTTCATGGAAGGTCGATAACAATTGTAGGGTTTAGTACAGACATAGAAGCTGTAAGATATTATGGAAATTTTGGACCTTACACTCCTGGATTTATTACGATTCCCTATGGAGATTCGGAGGAATTGGAAAATACTATACTAGAAATAGGTTCTGAAAATGTAGCAGCTTTCTTATTTGAGCCTATTCAAGGAGAAGCAGGTGTGAAAATTCCCCCAGAAGGGTTTGTTAAAAAAGTTCGAGAAATTTGCACAAAGTATAATATTTTAATGATCGCTGACGAGATTCAGACTGGTTTTGGGAGGACTGGAGAATTATTTGCCTGCGATCACGAAAATGTAAAACCTGATGTCATTTTACTCGGAAAAGCGCTCGGGGGTGGCGTTTACCCAGTTTCTGCAGTCGTTTCTACAAGAGATATTATTGGCCCTGATGTAATTAAGCCTGGAACTCACGGAAGCACATTTGGTGGGAATCCTTTAGCATCAGCTGTCGCTATGAAATCATTAGAAATACATATTGACGACCATTTAGCGCAACGGTCCAAAGAATTCGGAACTTATTTCTTAGACGGTCTTAGTAAAATAGCAGAAAAGAATACTATAGTTCCTATAAAAGAAGTGAGAGGTAAAGGTTTGTTGATGGCGATCGAATTTGAATCAGATGCAAGACATATAGTTGAATTATTTAAAGATAATGGAGTACTAGCAAAACATACTCATTCTACTACTATTCGATTTGCTCCTCCGCTAATTATAACTAAGGAACAAATAGAATGGGCTCTTAAAATTATCGAAGAAGTTTTAGTTGTTTAATGAACTTGGATAATTATCAATATTCTAAATTTTTCTTTAGATTTCTTTCTCTTAAATAACTAAAAATACAGCGTATAAACCAAGTAATAGTATAAAAGATATTAAGACTGGTTTTCCTAAGATTTTTGCAGCTTTTATAAAACCGGTTTCAAAATATTCTGTACTATAAGCAACACAAGGATGAAGCGGAGTAATTAAGTATCCAATAAATATTGAAGTGTAAATAAAGATGAAATCAAGTAATGGCATGGTAAGAACTGTAAATTGTGCTAAATAAATGGGGATTATAATTGAAATTGGTAATTGAATACGGCCCGTTCCGACTCCAAGAAAAAAGCCGATTAATATAAGAAGAAAAACTGATAAATCTACACTTGCAATTTCATCAGGAGCACCAGAAAGAACAAATACCTCTAAAAAGATGAACATCGAAAACATTATTAATGGAAATCGCCAAATTCTCATTTTTTTTGATATCATCTTTATACTTGAAAGTTTCATTTTCCCGAATTTCAGAGCAGGCCAAATACTAAATATGAGACCAAGAAGAAGGAATAGTTCTGGAACAGAGAAATTGAAGAATGTCCGTCCAATAAAATCTAACACTGGTGCGATAAGTATTGGTAATAAGTTGCGAAATGCTCGTTTAAGATCCCTGTCTCCTTGTTCCGCAAATGGAGTCACATTCCTGACCAGTATAACATATCCTATTAACCACATTACAATTAAGCTGGGTACCAGCCCAAGAACAAGTATATAGAGATTTATATTAGTGAGTTTACTGGCTATAATTAATGCTGAAGATAATGGATAAACCATGATTAACATATGTCTATACCACACATTGATTGAGACTTTAATATTTGCATCTTCTTCAGAATCTATCTGTTGTACAATAGGAGCGGACATTAAAGCA
>JAGXNZ010000334.1 GCA_019894655.1 Promethearchaeota archaeon
AAAATAAGCTTCGATTCGATCGTGTTTATCTTAACTAGCGAATTTATTACTGTTATTGAGCAATAATAGGAAGTTTCGTGCAGTATAACCCATTGAAATACAGGAAGACTGATTTCAAGAAAATTAGCGCTTATATACTTTGCTGCGGCATTTCTTATAATTTCGCTTGAGTCTGAAAGAAGTAAATTTTCAAAAAACTCATATAAAGTTATTGTTTTTATTTTTAATGTATGAAGAATATCAATGGCGTCCAATCTAAATTTCTCTTCATCGTAATTTTCAATTATGGAGGTTAACAATTTTGTTGCGGTAGATTTATCTATGCCTTTATTGTTATAATCTTCCAGTACAGCTTGAGGATTTCTATCCATGATGAGTGAAATTTGAGATAATTAACTTTCAATTTAAATGAATTAATAATTCTAAATTCAAAAATGAAATTGTTACATAAATTTGCGTTCTGTTACATTTCTTATTAATTCTTTAATTTGAGATTTTAATATATTAAAAGGTCTTAAATTACCTGAAAATGGTTTATCTATGCTATTATTCAGTACCGGGTCTAAATGAGCTTCTAATGTTTCAATTTTCTGCAAATTTCCTTCGCTTAAGCATGAGAGGAAATAATCGTTCCCATATTTTTTAAACGTTAAAAAACGGTAATTTAATCGGCCTAATTTTACTGCTATCCATCGCGGGTAAGCACCGGTGTTTCCTAACGTGTTTGCTGCTATTGCTTCGATTTTTGCAGTTAACAGTGATTCTTTCATTTCAATTTCTTCTGCGGGATCTTCAAATTCACCGGGAACTTTTACTTTCAATCTATCCTCATCGTCAAGCAAGAGTGAAATAACACCAATCGACATCGATGATAATCCAATATAATCTAATCTAAGCCAATCTTCCACATATAGGAGATCTTGATCTGAAAATACTTCTTGTAATTCCAAATATTCTTTTAAAATCAAGATTAATTTACCTTTAAACTTGTTTTCGATTTCATACTTCTCAAATTTACTTAAACTATTAATATCTTTATGTCGTATTAAATCTGAAAAATTTTGAGCCATTTGTTCAAGAACCCATTTACCTTTTTTATCAGGGAATTTACCATAGATGACATAAATAATCTTTTTCTTCTCAAAGAACTGGCATTTTTCCTCTTCGTCATTGTCAGATTTAAGGAGCATCTTATCGAGATCTCCACCTAAAATACTAGTAGCTATGAAATCTAGGTTATTTGTCAATTCCAATAAATAGAGCCATTTCTTATTGCTGGCAAATAGTTGAGTCCTATCTGTTGTTGTTATTCCGCAAAACTTTAGATATTCATTATCTCCTTTTAAATTAATGATATCTTGGTCCAATGAAATATTTTTGTCCTTTTCTTTTTTTCTCACACCTGGTAATTTTTTTGCTACTGTTTTCTTTTTAGTTACGAATTCTTGAGGAGTGGGCTTTTTTAATCCCTCATCCGTTGAATTTCCATATTCGAAGATATTAGCTAAGAATCTTCTGCATTTAGGGCAAAGTTGGTCTTTTGGAAAAGGTCTTACAAGTTTATAACCACAGTACTCGCATGTGATCCCATCGTCTCTTGGATTAAAAAATGGATTAGGAATTTAATACCAACTCGAGAAAAATTTTAATAGCTTATGGATTATTAAACTTTATAAATAAATATTGCTTGATATAAATAAAAAATTTTGCAAATATAGAGAAAAATCATAAATATTTCTCAGCAATAGATGCAAAAGCTTTTAGAAATTTAGTATTTTCTTCTTCTGTTCCAACAGTGATTCTAATATAATTGTAAAGACCAGGTTTACTGAAATGCCTTATTAAAAATTTGAGATCTTTTAAATCCCATAGAAATTTTAGTGTTTTAGATTTGTCATCAAATTTGACAAATATAAAATTTGCGTCTGACGGTAACACGCTAATTCCAGTATAATTATTCAAATTTTCCGATAATCTATTTCTCTCTGCTATTATTTTTTTATTCTGTTCGTAGACTTTATTCTTGTGTTTAATACAAGAGAGTGCAGCTATTTGCGCAATATGATTAGTATTAAATGGTAATTTAACCCTATTCATCTCTTTAATTATTTCAGCGTCAGCTAACGCGTAACCAATCCTCAACGAAGCAAGAGAAAATGTTTTTGAGAAACTTCGGCAAACAATTAAGTTTTTGACGTCTTTTAATAATGGCAGGCATGTATAATCGGAAAAATCGGCGTAGGCCTCATCTACTACAACAATCCCAGGAAAATTATAACATATTTTCAGGATCGTATCGTTATCATATGATTTCCCGTTAGGATCGTTTGGAGAATTAATGAACAATAATTTACCTTTTTGGTCATAAACACTTTCAGGTATACTAAAATCTTCGTTTAATTTTACCTCATTTATTTTAGCGTTATATAAATTAGCTAAAACATTATATAAACTGAAAGTAGGGTAAAATATGACAACGCCATCTCCAGGATCCACAAACACTTTGAAAATTACATCTAAAACATCGGTTGAACCATTTCCTACGAAAACTGTATTTCTATTAGTTAAAGTACCCTTATCTCTTAATAGTTGGTTAAGAATCGCCTTACGAACCTCAAGAGCACTTGAATCGGGGTATTTTCTTAGGATATTTTTGTTTTTTAAAGCCGAATTTATATCCAATAGTATTTCTTCTATTGGTGGGAAAGCATTTTCATTAATATTTAATTTTACCCAATCTTCTCCTTCGGGTTGTTCACCCGTTTCAAAAGCTTTGTACC
>JAGXNZ010000335.1 GCA_019894655.1 Promethearchaeota archaeon
CTATGCCTTCAGCACCTAAAGCTGCTTTAGTAAAACTTGTAGCCATTGAAAAGAAATATACAATCCCTTTATCTCTCACGGGGAGGATAGACGTTAATTCCGAATTGGGGATGCTCAAACAATTAATTGATATATCTACTTCATTCCCACCATTAGCTTTTAGAGTTTTTTCTAAAACATTTATCGGATTTAGTACATCTGCAATAATAACTTCGTGACAGAACTCGGTTTCTCTAAGAAATTCAGCTCGGGTTCCACTTCTAGCTTGCCCTATGACCTTTCCTCTATTTCCAACCATTTTTTTGGCCATATATGAACACATGAGTCCAGATTTTCCCGTAGCACCCAGAATTAGTACCTTATCGCCTTCGTTCACCAGATTCTTTACTTGTGCTGGAGCTCCAGCAACATCAAGTGCTGCTAACGCTAGAGTTGCTTCCATATCTCCAGGCAATTTTGCGTAAATTCCGCTTTCAAAAAGTATGGCTTTTCCTTCAATTTCAACTCGATCTATATCTGGATTTATTTCTAGGATTTTTTCAATTTTGAGGGGAGTTAATGAAAGAGAGACCAGTGATGCTATTCTATCTCCGATCTGTAATTCAATTTTTTCTTTCAAGTCACTTCCTATCTTTTCTACTTTTCCTATTAGCATTCCGCCTGAACCCGTAACTGGGTTTTGCATTTTTCCCCGATCGCGAACGATTTCCAGGATTTTATTTTTTATTTTTTCAATATCTCCTCCCGCTTCTTCCTTTAATTGAGTAAAACTTGCGGAATCGATATTCAAATAATCAACATTTATTAATATTTCATTATCGAATAAAGTCATATCATTCGAAATTTTAAACGCGGGTTGGGGAAGCGTACCTTTAGGCTCAATAACTCTGTGAGTTCCATATTTATTCCCTTTTACCATATTACTTACTCCTTCTATTTCTTAGAGATATAATATAACAATATCTGATCTTACTTAAGATTCGTTTGAATTATAAATTTTTCAAAATAGTTAATCTGAATTGAAAATTAGAAATAAGATTTATAATTCCACGATAATAAACAATAACTAAACAGTAATAGAAATAACTTATAGTAAGTGCATTTATGTTAAAATTTGAGTTAAATATTAGCAAAATTAAATCATCGAATAAAAATCAGTTAAAAATCGATGAGAGTTTTATTATTAACTATGCAAAAAATCTAAATTATTTTGGTGGCGTGGTCGTGAGTAATATTAATTCTCATAGTCTTTTAAAGGGGATTTGCAAGGTTGCTAAATGCAATTTAGTGATGAACTCACCTAATATAGAAACGATAAGATCAGTTTTGCAAAAGGGTGTGAATAAGATTATCATTCCTGAAAATAAAGTCGAAGATATCAGCAAAAAGGTATCAAAAAATATCATAATAGCAAGAATTACGCTTCAAAAACCAGCACTACTCAATGACAATTTGATTGATCTTAAAAATGAAGTAAAAGAAATAATTAACCGTGTAGGACCTTGCTGCTCAGAACTTTTGATTGATTATGATGTAGATTTAAATATTGATGAAAGTACAGTTCTTGCAGTGTTAAGCTGTATACTTAATCTTAATAGTCATCCATTAACTTTTCTTGATACTAATCATAAATTTACTGAAATACTAGAAAAAAAGGGTGTGAATCCATTCATTTGTTCATCCGGGATGTTTAAAGAGAAACAAATGCTTCAAATCTTTAAATCAACTTTAGATTTTCAGAAACTCGATGGATTAATTCCCACTATTGTTCAAGACGAACACGGTCAGATTTTAATGCTTGCTTTTTCCTCTCAAGATTCCCTGAATCAAGCTCTAATTCAAAAGAAAGGTATTTATTTTAGCCGTTCTCGAAAATCAATTTGGATTAAAGGGGAAACATCAGGAAATTATCAGACACTAAATAACGTAAGATATGATTGCGATCAAGATGCTTTGTTATTTAATGTTCGTCAGGAGGGAGTTGCGTGTCACCTAAAGCGTTATTCTTGTTTTGGCAATAAGACATTTGAATTGTCAGATTTATATGAAATCATTCAGGATAGAATTTTAAATCCAGCTCCTAATTCATATACTAGCAAAATTTCCAAATCCGAGCGATTAATTATCGAAAAAATACGAGAAGAAAGTAATGAAGTCATTAATTACACTAGTGATGAGAACTTGGTTTGGGAAATTGCAGATTTATGGTATTTTATTATGGTTTTAATGGCTAAAAAAGGAATTAATCTTCAAGATATATTAAACGAACTAAGGAGTAGAAGAAATTATGGAAACTAAAAACATGAGAGAAAAATCAGATTCGCAATTTATACGAATAGGAATTCCATCAAAAGGCCGTATGGCGTCCGAAACTCAAGAATTTCTTAATTCGTGCGGTTTCAAAATAAGGAGAAATAGACAACAATATATTGGATGGCTAGAAGGTTTCCCAAATATACAAATAGTATTTCAGCGGCAAAAGGATATAATTAATGGTGTATTTAATGGGAATTTAGCATTTGGAATTGTTGGTTTGGATATATTAACTGAGTTAACACTGAAAGATCCAGATAAAATAGTAATTATTCACGATGATTTAGGATTTGGAAGATGCACTTTAGAAGTTGCTATACCTGATAATTGGAAAGAAATTTCGATGAAAGATTTGAAACAACGTGATCAAGTTTTACGGATTTCCTCTAAGTTTCCCATATTGACAAAGGAGTTTTTTAGTAGGCACGAACTTGATTTTGATTTAATTAAAGCCGAAGGAACTATAGAAGTTGCTCCTACATTAGGGTATTCTGACATAATTGTCGAGTTAGTCTCGACAGGGCAAACGCTTAAAGATAATCGGTTAAAGAAGTTGCAAGATGGTTGTATTCTCCGATCCCAAGCGTGTTTTATAGCAAATCGTAATAATTTAAGACAAAATGAGGTTGTTTTGGATATATCTCGTACTTTTCTTGAATACTTTGAAGCAACTATAAGAGCAAAAGACTATGTTTCAGTGTTTATAAACATGCGGGGAAATGATCCTGAAGATATTGCTAAAAAAATGTTTGCAAAGGAAAGTCTAAAAGGACTTCAAGGTCCGACAATCTCGCCTGTTATTTCTTCGGAAGGGGGATCTTGGTTTGCTATTCACATCATTGTAGAAAAAAATAAATTAACGGAAACTATAAGAGCACTAAGAGAAATTGGCGGAAGTGGAGTTGTTGTTAGTCCGACATTATTTATTTTTGAAGAAGAACCAAAGCGCTATAAAGAATTACTAAAGAATCTGGAGGATAAGTGATGATACCAATTTATTCTTTAGAGGAAGCAAAAAAATCAATATTAATACGCAAATCAATTGTCGATACTCCAGTATCGCCTCAAATTAACAAGCAGATTATTAATATTTTTGGTAAGCCTTTAACGCCACAAGAAGTTGTTAAGCGAATCATTAACGATGTAATTGAAAAAGAGGATCTCGCTCTAATTGAATGGACTAAGAAATTAGATAATTCCGATATTTCTGACTCAATTGAAGTTACTGTAGGTCAATTGGAAGCCGCACTAGAATCTATCGACGCGAAGATTAAAGAAGTCTTAATTAAAACTAGAGATAGAATATTAGCGTTTCACAGAAAACAACCTATATCTTCTTGGACTACTAGTGATTTAGGAGGAAGTTTAGGACAAATAGTAACTCCCATCCAGAGAGTGGGATTTTATGTACCTGGAGGTTCTGCTCCGCTTCCATCGACTATCATTCACAGCGTCTGTCCTGCAATTGTAGCAGGGGTTGAAGAAATAGTAATAGTGAGCCCACCTCCAATTTCCCCAATAATCTTAGCTACATGTAATTTAATGCGTGATTTTAACATCAAACTTAGGGTTTTTAGAATAGGGGGAATTCAAGCAATTGCAGCTCTTGCGTTCGGTACAGAAACAGTTCCAAAAGTCGATAAAATTGTTGGTCCCGGTAATATTTTTGTAACTTTAGCTAAACGGGAGGTGTATGGAATTGTAGGAATCGATGGTATCGCAGGTCCGACTGAAGCGGTTATTTTGGCAGACGAATCAGCAGATCCTGAATTACTAGCGTCTGATTTACTCGCTCAAGCCGAGCATGATTTCTTATCAATTCCAATTTTACTAACAACAAGTCCAGATCTAGCAAAAATGGTTAAAAAATCAATTGAAGAACAAATACTAAAATTATCTCGTGCTGAAATTGCACAATACGCGATTGAAAATAATGGCGGAATTATTTTAGTTACTAGCATTAAGGAAGCTATTTCTGTAATTAATGATTTTGCCCCAGAACACTTATCTATTATAACTAAAGACCCACAAGAGATTTTACCACAAATTAAAAATGCAGGGGGTATTTTCTTAGGCGAATCTTCTTGTGAAGTAATGGGAGATTATGTTGCTGGTCCCAGTCATGTAATGCCAACAGGTGGTGCTGCAAAATTCTCTTCCCCATTGTCAGTATTAGACTTTCTCAAAATTACTAGTCTTATTGCTTTAGATACCAAAACTGTTAAATCTATTGCACCTTTAGCTGAAATATTAGCTAGTAATGAAAAGCTTACAGCTCATTCAGAAGCTGCTAGGAGGAGAACCTAATGACAAAAATCAAAACGGTCGATCATCTCACTTCAATAAAAACCTATGAAGGAGTTAAACCATTGGAGATTATTGCGGAAGAATTAAATATCCCTGTTGCAGAGATAATTAAACTTGATGGTAACGAAAATCCTTACGATCCACTTCCTGAGGTGATAGCGACTTTAAGTTCTCTTAAAAATATCAGTTTTTATCCAGATACATTATGCTCAAATTTAATACAGGTTTTGGCAAAAAAGGAAAATTTAGAAGCTAATAATTTTATTGTTGGCTCAGGATCTGATGAGTTAATTGAATTACTGATAAGAGCATACGCAAATCCTTTTGATACAGTGCTCTCTTTTTCTCCTACATTTGGTATGATTTCATTTTTAACTCAAGTACATGGAATTAAAAATGTAACATTTCCTCAACAAATTATTAAAAAAGGATCATTTGCTCACTATACATTCGACGAGGATCAATTTTTAGATGCGGGGAAGGGATCAAAAATAGTATTTATCGCTCGACCAAATAATCCCGATGGAAAGGTTGTATCAGAAAGATTTATTGAGCGTTTAGCATCTCTACCAATTTTAGTGATCATTGATGAGGCTTACATTGAATTCGCAAATTATCAAAGCCTAGCTAAATTAGTTCCTCAATACGAAAATCTTGTTGTTCTTAGGACTTTTAGCAAAGCTTATGGTTTAGGGGGGTTACGAGTTGGATA
>JAGXNZ010000047.1 GCA_019894655.1 Promethearchaeota archaeon
ACTCTTAAGATCGTTGTTAACAACTTGGATAAAGTAGATGTTTTTTCGGGATCAGATTTTCTTTTAAAGAACGATCCCCTACGTTTTCTTTCGAATCCAAACCAAGTTAAGGCAATGACTCCGCTAATGAGAACAAAAATTCCTGCTGATTCTGAAACCCAACTAAAGAAAGCTGATACATAGGACCAAATTACTTCTGTTTGAAATATCAAATATATCACATTATAAATGGTAAATTTTAATTATTAGATCGAGTATGCTCTTAAATATTTATTGAAATGCTGTGGCTTAAAAATCATTCTATATTACATATTATAAAATTTTAAATATTCGAACTTTATCTTCTTTTTATGGATACTATCGATAATTTAAAGAAATTAGGATTAAAAGAAAATCGTAAATACTTGATTCTGGTAATTTGGCTTCTTGTAAATATCATACTTATTCAACTCCCCTTTGAATTCTCAATCCAGATTTTTGCTATTAACATTGATTTTTTTGATTTAATCGGTATAGTAACATATCTCCCTTTTCTAACATTCCTAGTCTTTACATTTTTATATTCGCTTATAGCTAAAAAGGACGTTAAAGAAATTGCTTCATGGAAAGTTTTATTAACATTTTTCTTGACTCTTCCACTAATGTTCTTCCTAATACCAATTATGGTAGGAATCTTCCTATTCTCGCTATTTTCTTATGTTTTCTTTACATCTTGGTTCATATTATATGGTGCTTATCTATCAAGCAAGAGATTAGATGATACTCTTAAACGACGCGTTCATAGCTCGTTTTTTAGAGTAATTCAATTTTTTGGTGGTTCTCTCCTTTCAATCGTTCTATTAGCTGCTTACTTATTTGGGGCTCAAACTATAGGAGACTTGATAGGTTTAACATTTACTCAAGCTTTTTATGATACATTAAACTATGCCGTAATTTTTATTGGGATAATTGTAATAATTTTTATAATGGTTGGAATCGTCTTCATGTTTAAAAGAATCTTTAACGCTTGGTTAGGGATGTTTTCGCTATCAGTGGTAATTTATACTTTCTATTTATTGATTAAGATTTTTTTAGCTATAAGAAGCATAGGGGGAGGGGAGTCTTCAATTGCAACCCAAATTATTATGTTATTTGTAGATTTATTGATATTGATATATTCAATTAGCACCCTAATGGGTTCTCAAGCTGAGATTTTAAGTAAAAATCTTAGGATTAAACGAATTGGGGTTGACTCAATTTTAATATGGTTAGTGTTTTCAAAGGTAGCTTACGAATTTATTCATAATTTTCCATTTACCCTATTTAGTGGCTTTGCGTACATTGATTTTATAGATTATTTGGATGCAGCTATTATTAATTTTTTAAAGAATATCGGAGTTTTAATTTTCTTCCTAATTATATTAATCGCTCTTGGTTATCATCAAATAAAGAAATATAATTTTAACGAGAAAAAGTTTAAAGATAAAGTTGATCACGAAGTTAAAGATCTGTTAAGCCCAGTAGAATTCGTAGAACAAGTGAAGGAACCTCTACATACGTCTGAGCCTACAGAGGCCCAAGATAACGGTGATTTAGATTCTTATCAAGAAGAGAAACCCAATTCTGAATCTACTGAAAAAGATTATTCAGAAGATTACAATTTATAAATTAGATATTTTTTTCCTATTTTTTTTTTTCTTTTCGAAGTTTTAATCGATAAGAAATTACTAATTCCTATTAGATTAATCCTTTAATAATTAGTTTTATTAACCAATAAATCAAAACAAATCATACTTATATTAATAGGTGCTATCTCTAATGAGTGAAAGTGAGAATTTAATTGATAAGGAATTATTTCTCGAAAAGTTTGAAAAAATGTCGTTAAAAATCGAACAATTAACTTCTGAAATTTCAAAAATGACAGAGAAATTAGATAAAACTAACAAAATTAACAGGAGCTTCGGATTAGAGGCAATTAGAAATTCTAAACCTTTGACATTTGCAAAAGAGATTCATGGGATAAAGAGCCCTACAAAACAATACATCTTATCTATTAGAACCATTTCGGAATTATGGAAAGGAAGAAAAAATGATTTTTTAATTGCCATTAGACAGCAAGAAAAAGAAACGCAAATGGACCTTAAAGCTTTAGGTATTCGAATACCAATAGATGACATGAAGAATCTTACAACTTTGGCAAAAGAAGTCCTTTCAATGCTCTATATTTCTAGTGAATTAAAAGGCATTGAGGTTACCGAAATATTGAGAGAAATTATTTCTAAGATCAATAAGGAAGGGCAAAGCATGGTACATGAAGTAAAGCAAAACATGTTACTTCAATAAGATTTCTATTGAAGTATTAAGATTAATGTAATCTTAGAAAAATTATCATATTTATGAAATTAGAACGGCTTCAATAACTTTTTTTGAACAATATTTTATTCGAGGTTCTTTATAAATTCACCTATTTTGTCAATTGCTTCTTTTGCTTCGGGGAGATCGTATAGTCCATAATTCTGCCATACGTGAGGCATGTTATCCCATTCTTGAAGAAACACCTTGACACCTACTTCATTTGCGCGCTCCACAAAGCGAGTAGAATGGTCATAAAGCATCTCGCAGGTACTTACTTGAACTAAGATGGGCGGTAGCCCCTTTAAATCCGCAAAGACTGGAGAAATCAAAGGATTAGTTGGATCTTGACCATTTAAATACGCAGGAATCCACCAGAAAATTCCGACATCTGCCATTACGGGGTCTGTTGGCGCATTTTTTAATATTGTCTTACTCTCTGGAGTGTAATCAATACCGGGAGAGAGGACCACAGCACCCGCTGGCATTGGAACACTTTCATCGCGTATCTTAAGAAGGGTTGAAATAGTCATATTGCCACCCGCAGAAGCCCCTCCAAAGAAAATATTCTCGGGTTTAACTCCTGTAGAGAGAAGCCATTTGTATGCAGTGTAGCAATCGTTTATACCTGCAGGAAATGGTTTTTCGGGAGCAAGACTGTAATCCACACTTAATACTTTGACATCTGCCGCTTTCCCGATC
>JAGXNZ010000336.1 GCA_019894655.1 Promethearchaeota archaeon
CATAATACTTTACCAAAAAAACCATAGCCCATTTATTACATCAGATTCTCGTTTAATATATGGTTGTTTTAATAAAGAGAAGGAAAGTCATATTAATATTTTGATTAAATATTCTTTTAAACAAAACTGCGAAACATATAAATAGGTCAATTTTTAATAATATGATGGTTGCTGTAAATATCAAGTATTTCCAATTGCGCCATTTCCTTTAACAAGAAAAGCTGATTAAGAGTACATCTTATATAAATTAGGCGAAACAATTTTCACTGCATAGGGTTATTCAATTAATTACAAATATAATGAGGTTTTTTATGTCGGTAGTCCCATCTCTTAAAAACGAGAGTATATCTGTAAGTATGTTTTTAGACTGGTGTAAGTACACGAATATCTTTTATAATAATTTGTATTTAGAAGAATACGACTGGGTAATTAAAATGCCACTAATACCTCAAGGCTCAGAAACTCAGAGTGAGATTAAACTTAAAAAATTTAACCTCACTAAATATACATATCTACTCTCTTATTAACAATATTCTTCTAAAATTGCTTATTTTTATCCCTGTTTGTTTTGTTGTGAATTGTCTTTATTTTTTAACATTTTATTCCAACACAAGAAGCAAATGTAATCTCCACTCTCTAATTTCACGAGATCTTTACTTGAACGGATCATTCCGCATTTCGAGCATTTTTTTTTCAACTTAAAAAACACCATAACCACTAATTAAATTTAATTTCAATTCAAATCGATTTTATCGTTTTTATTAGGAACTAGCACCTTAATTTCAGAATTTTTGAAATAAGTTTTAAAAAAATGTGGAAATTCGGTATGAACTGGAATTAAACATACAGGATTGATCGAATTAATAAAGTTAATTAAATGATGTGGCATTGCGTGTCCAGATGCATGTACTCTGTAAGAAGGAATGCCATGTTTCCGGAAATAATGGGTTAATGTTCTATTATTATCAAAATATTCTTCCGTATATGGATCTATACTCGATGATATATACGCACCCTTAAAATTCGGATTTATTTTATTAATAATATCTTTTTGGAGAGAAGTAATATAAAGGAGAAATTGACTTTCTAATTCTTTAAGTTCATTAAATTTTATAAACCTGAAACCTTTCTTTTCCTTATGTAGTGCTTGTCTTATTTTTTCCTGCCAACGGTATTTTACATTTCCTTGAGATAAGATTAAAATGTGGTCATCATCAATTATATTTGGATTTTTCATACTTTCGTAGATTTCATCTTTATTCATAAGATAATAGAAATAAGCGTCTTTTTCGGTAATGATATATTTCCAGCCATGCTTCTTCGCAATTAATGAAAAAGTCCTGAAGCGATCCCAATCTAAACGATCATACTTTACTAAAAAAAAATCAAAAGGATTTTCAAGGAAAAGTTGTTCTAAATTTTTCTCTACATTACTTTCGGACTCAATTTTACCCCTATGAATATGTGTCCCTTCACAGATTAAGAAATCAATTTTATCAAGCCCCTTATTTGTTATTTCTTGCAAAAAATCTTGAGTCATAGCTGATAAGGGTCCATGCATACGAAAATCTCCCGTATAAACGATATTATATTTTGATGTTTTAATTATAAATCCATAAGCTGCTGGAATCGAATGATCTACGTGCACGGGAATTATTTTTAATCCTTTGATATCGATGACATCTCCAGTACGAAAAAGATTCCAGTCTAATCCACCGTAATTATTACGGATTGAAAACTTTGAACATTTATAATAAGCAGAAATGATTTTTTTTGTAAAAACCCCTGCATATATAGGAATATTTCTGTTAGTAAATGATAGACCATAAAAATGGTCTTTATGTGGGTGGGTGATAAGAATCCCATCTACATTTGTTTCCAAATCATTATATTCCTGATTCTTACTAGCTTCGTAATTAGTATATAAGTTATCAACTAAAAGGTGTTCTGTATTAGGTAACAATCCTAACTTTATTAATTCCTTAACTGAAGATGGTTCCTCGTATCTTTCATAGTTTTCATTAAAATCCTTAATATTGATTCCAAAATCTAAAAAAATTTTCACATTGTAGTTGAAATCTTCTAATAGGATTTTATTCCCCCCTATTTCATTCACACCTCCTAAAAAAGTAAGGCTTACAACTGAATTTTTCATTTTGTCTTTCCAGATTCAGTTTTATTTCTTATTATTATCTACTTTTATGTAGAAATCTAACAATATAATTACCATATAATTTCTATAAAAATTTTTGGTATAATTTTTTAATCCTTTAATGGAGTTCTACGAAATATTAGAGATATTATTGTGATAAGGTAATTGAGCAAACCGAACCTTAAACTTGAGGTTATGTCTTCACTCAAAAAATAGAAAAATCTATGAAAAAGAAGGAAAAGGAGCTCCAATTCGAGCCGAAGTATTTTAGGTTAAGAGAGAATTAAACTCATGCTTGAGTTTAATAGAGGGCGAAATCCAATGTTAGCTCGAATTTCTACTACCTTCAATAATCTATTTGTTTTCTAATTATATAAAAGGTAGTGATATGATTTTTAATTTGTGTCGATAGAACATATAAAAATGAAGATTTTTAGACAATTTTGTTATCCAATAGTGTTACTTAAACACGAAAAAGGTTTTTAATCAAATTTAAGCCACGCTTCACAAGTTCTTAATGCATTAAATTTCTGCAGTTTTTCATTAGCAGAATCAATAGATTGCTGTGTAATAAAATGTTTTTTAATCCCGGCTTTTTCAAGCTCTTCTATGTTATATGTAATTCTCGTTATTAATTGAGTCGAGATTTTTTCAGTATACAACTGAGTTTTTTCTTTAAGGTTCTTATCATTTACTTCTAAAGACTTCAATTCGTCAATATAGCCCTCTTTATCAAGATTATCTAATTGGTATTGGAGGAAATCCAAACTTTGCCTTCGTAAAAGGATAGCGGAGTGAATTAGCTGTTTATGAGCTTTAGAATAATTGGCAAGAAAAATCCCATAAATAGTTAATCCAGCTATCACAAAAGCTAAAATTTCTGCAATTAAACTAAAAACCCATATTACTACAACTACACCAAAAAGAAGCGGTAAATAAGCAAAGATAATAATAAAAATGCTAGTTAATAAAGCAAACTTTAGTAACATACTTCTTTTTCTTTCAGTGATATCCCAGAGAACTGAATGTGTTGCTTCGGCGTCAATCGAACGATTATATGCCGATTTTATTTTTCCTATTGCAATTTCTTTAAGATCATTTAATTCTGTTAACTTATCTTCTCCCATAGTTGTTACCTCACATATTTCTTGTAGAATATAATAATCTCAATTAAAAAATATTTATATAATTATTTATAACATTCTTTCAACATTCTTATGTGAAGCTTAAATAATTAACATAGTATTTTTTTATTTTATTAGCTTATTTCTTTGTTTTCCAAATCAAGCGGTTCATATCTAATCGTTGAATCTTTCCCACGCTCCATATAGAGAAATTCAAATGTTTCGGGTTTAAATTGGTTTCTTAAGAATCTTACGACTTCTAATCCTTTAGAGAACTCATCGCATATAAATATATCAACGCTAATATAACCATGTTCTGGCCAAGTATGAATAGCAGCATGACTTGTTTTAAGTATGGCAACAGCACTATATCCATATGGCTTATAATTATGGTGAAATATATCGTAGGTTAATAAATCCGCATAATTTAGGGCATCGAGAAAGATTTTTTGAATTTTATCATTTTCTAAAAGAAAGTTTTGTTCTTTAAAACGCATTTCTCCTACAAAATGATAACCAATAGGACGGTATGGAATCAATCTTCCTTTTTTTAATTCTGCAGTGTATATTGGGAGCGTATTTAAGCTTAATTTTTCCTCTACATTTTGAATTTCAACTAATTCTAAAAAATAAAGATGACTAAACTGACCCAATATACTTGCTCCTTTATAAAGATTGAAATAAGGTATCATTTCTTTTATTACGAAACCATGATCCAAAATCGATAATTGTATTTGTTGCATTTCTTTGGGAGGTTTGTTTCCAAAGCACAGAAGACATTTTTTACCTATAACTTTGTGTACTTTTCCTTCAATATCTATGCTAGTTTTTAATACTTGCTTTGCTCTTTTGAGAAATAAACGTAAACCTTCGTTAGTGTATGGAGGGTCCATTACAACAATGTCATAATTGTTTAAGACGCTTGCAGGAGAAGATTCTCTAAGATCGTGAGTCAATACATTATAATTTTTTAAAGAAAGAGTGTCTGCACTATAAGAAAGAAATTTTATAACATTAGAATCTATATCTATAACGGTTATTTCTTCAGCTAAGTTCAGTAAGCCAACAGCTAAAGAAGTAGCGTCGTCATCCCCAAGGAATAATATTTTCCTTCCCTCTATATCTCCTTTTTTTAAAAGATAAAGAGCTCGATTAACTACTGTAGAAGTAATAGCATGCGATTGATCTAAAGCAAAATCTGGTTCTGGGCGATTTTCTAAGATTTTTTCTATTTTGCTAATAGATGCAAATTCTTTGGGAATTTCAAATAAAGACGATTCATAATTATCTGGTAGAGGATCATACTCAAAGCTTAATTTCAAGTTTTCTCTAATCCAAGTTCTACCATTTTTACCGAGATAATTTTTCTTTTCTATAATTCCTGCTTTTACTAATTCTCCTCGAACTGCAGCTAAAGCAGGTATGGCGATGCCGGTTTTTTGGGAAACCTTTTTGTTTTTGAGAGATGGAAAGCGATACATTGTTAATAGAATTGATCGTACGCCCTCAATACCTTCAGCTAATTGTGCTTTTTCAGCTATAATTGTTAAAATCTCTTCTGTTTCTTCATTCATAATGTAACTCCATGAATTAAATAAAAAATACTTTACTCAAAAATGTAAGAAAACTTAGCAAAAAATCGTTAATAAAAGTTTGCTATTAAATTGAAAAGCTTATATAGATAATCTTTAGCGGTATTAGAAATGGATTAATATAATTAAATTTATTTCAGATTTATAGTTAATTTTTCCATATTTAACTTCCATACTTTTTCAGGAGCCCTTTTACTTTCGCTAGGCTTATAATCCGATTTAATTATTCCTACGCTTTCCAATTCTCTAAGATGATAATATAATTTTGGTTTCTGTAAATTCTTAAAATCTCCTTTACCACACATTCCATGACATTGGTTATTATTTTCGATATTTTCGCTTACATTTTTAAGATGTTCATAAATTTCCATAGAGGATTTTGGACCATCTCGTAAAATATCTATTAAAACCCATCGAATTTGGCAATGCAACGCTTTTATGTAAGTACCTATATTTTCAAGATCTATTTCTTTCGTCATACTCTTAAACCGATAAAATCCTATAATATAAAGATTTTAGAAATATTTAAATATATGGTTTGATTAGTTAAATCTATCATTTAACTGATTAAATTATTAAATATAAGAAGGTAATTAAAAGATGAAAATAATAGAAACAGAAAAATGTGCTTGTGATAAACCCGATGTTAAAGATGAACATCCTCAAGGGTGCACATTAAACCAAATTATCAAGTGCCATGGAGATCAACCAATTGACAAACTTTTAAAGCACATTCAATTAGACGAAGAAAAATAAAAATATTATTAGTGTTGGTGAATTATAATGAGCGCTATTATAGTAAATAATATAGTTAAGCACTTTGAACTCCCTAAAAGAGGGCGGCAAAAGAGGATGGGTCCAGATGGATCGCAGAAAACAATGAACATTATTCGTGCAGTCGATGATATAAGTTTTGAGGTAAGAAAGGGAGAGATATTTGGATTTTTAGGACCAAATGGTGCAGGAAAAACAACGACAATTCGGATGATGACAGGGGTATTAAGACCAACTGAAGGTAAAATTAAAATACTAGGTTTAGACGCTTGGAAAAATCAGATCGCTGTGAAACAAATGACAGGAAATGTACCTGAAATGGCAAATGTCTACTTTTCATTTTCAGGATGGGAAAATCTTATGTTTATAGGAGAAATCTATGGAATTTCTAAAAAAGAACGAATTGCTAAGGCAGAGAGTCTTTTAAAAA
Source organism: Promethearchaeota archaeon (assembly GCA_019894655.1). The sequence goes on from JAGXNZ010000336.1 coordinate 6,073, forward strand.
AATTTGATTTATATGAAAAACGAACTCTTAAAACTAAAAAATATTCTAAAGGAATGAAACAGCGTTTATTGTTATGTATGGCTTTAATGACTAATCCACAAATACTCTTTTTAGACGAACCTACTGCGGGTCTTGACGTTCAATCATCTAAAATTATAAAGGATTTAATAAGAGAATACAACGAGCACGGAGTAACCATATTTTTAACGACTCATGATATGGATGTGGCAAATGAATTATGTGATAGAATCGCAATTATTAATCACGGGAAGATTATTAGCTTAGATACTCCTGAAAACCTTAAGAAGCTAACACAGGATTATCAAGCGATTGATCTCCAATTTGTAAACGGTGTGAATAAACAAGAGATAAAAAATCTCCGAAATATCAGAGAGGTTCAAGAAACTCAAGACGGTGTTCATGTTATTGTTGAAGATATTCACGAATCTATTTGTGAACTAGTTGATTACATTAAAACTCAGAATATTAAAATAAAGCAGCTTAGTACTCATATACCAAAATTAGAGGAAGCTTTTCTAAAAATTATTGAAAGAGGTGGAAGCAATGATTGATGATAGTTTGGAATTAGAGAATACTAAAATAAGGACTTTTACAATCCAATTAAAAAGATCCTTTGTAATTGCTAAAAAAGATTTAAAAATTTATTACAATAAACCTCCTGTTATAATACAAGGGATACTCTTTCCAATAATTCTGTTTATAGCTTTGACTATAGGCAGGAATGTGGCACCAATTTATGTGATTTCTGGATTGATGGCGATGATCACATTTTTAACTTCAACCTCAATTGGACCAATTGTGTTCCCTTGGGAAACAATGAGGAGAACATTTGAAAGATTAATAACATGTCCTATTTCAATAAAAACTATTCTTTTAGGGAGCGTTTGGAGCACATTTATTTATGGGATTATTTTTTCTTCACTACCCCTAATATTTGGAATGATTTTCTTAACAATGGATCTCTCAATCAATTTAATTATTGCTATTGTTGGAATGGTTGTAGCTGGATTAGCATTTGCATGTTTTAGCCTTATATTATCAGTACCCTCTACCGATACCCCAGGAAATACTATGGTTTTTACTATTCTAATTAAATTTCCTTTGATATTCATGAGTCCCCTATTTATGCCAATAACTTTATCTCCAATCGCTTATATATCTCCACTGACTTACTTCGTTGATATTGTTAACGTAGGTCTTGGCGACATTAGTGTTTTTGGAACTTTTGGTTTACTTCTTGATATTGGAATTTTAGTAGGTTTTGGTTTTGGATTTCTATTCTTAGCTTTTATTCTACATGGTAAAACATTAGAAAGAAGATTTCGGGATTAATAATAGCTTTTAATTTTTTTTTTTATCTATTACTATCATTAGCATTAAATCAGTAGATTTTTGGTATTATTTTGTATTTTACTCGAGTTCGATATTCATCATAACCGTCCATTCCCTTACTGAGCATTTCCTCCTCGAATTTTATTCGTATTAATATAGCTAATACGCCTACTGCTGCGGGAATCAATGAGATCCACGATCCTAACGCAATGGGTAATCCTAGTATCATTAAAACTGCTCCCGAGTAGAGTGGATGACGTACATGACCATATAAACCAGTATCAATGAGTTTTTGACCTTTGTTTATATCCAATATTTTTGAAGCGTAAGTATTTTGTACCATTGCGAAATCCATGATGATAAGACCGACATTCAAGATTATCAGTCCTATAATTTCCACGATGAAAGGAATTGGAGACCATTGAAAACGGTGATCAAACGAGGGTAATATTATCGCACCAATAAATCCTATACTAAGAAGCGGCCTAATAAATAAATCTGATCTCGCGGAACTTTTTGTTTTCTCAGTAACACCGACTTTTTTCACTTTCATACGGTTCCGGATGACGCGTGGATTCTTTTTATTTATGAGATAGTAACTGATAGTAAAATTTAATACAAATGATATGATGAATAACCAAGCCTCAAACCATGCCCAATCTTGAGAGAGAGGAAAAAGGATGATTATGAATACGGTCAAAATATATATCGGGATGAGAGCTATTCCCCATAAAGGAAGTGGTTTATTAGATTTATCAATTTTCTTTTGTTCTGTTTCATTTGACATGGAATTAATGAATGTATTTTAGACTTAAAAATTAGTGAAAAGGTTTAAATATGAAATAAAGATATATTCTTATGTGAGAATATTCCCAATTAAGAATATATTTTGTTTGAGCATAAAAAATGGAAGAATTAAGCCATAAACAGTTTGTTGTTTTAGGATTAGTAGCAGAAGCACCAAGTCATGCTTACAGTATTAATCAGAGGATAGAAAAAAGAGGAATGAGAGATTGGACAGCAATAGGCAAATCTTCGATATATCGAATAATAATTGAATTAGAAAGCACAAAATTAGTAGAATATTATGAAGAAGAAGTTGATCATCGGAAGCGAAAAGTATATACAATTACAGATTATGGTGCAAAAATACTAAAGGAAAAGGTTTATAAAGTAATTAAGGGATTTATTGGTAAAAATGATGAAGATTTCTACGTCGCCTTTTCTATGCTCCCACTTTTGAGCAAGGAGCAAATGATTGAAGCGCTTTTTTATTCAATAGAGACAATGAAAAGACATAAGCTTGAGCTGGAAAATATGCTCAAGGTTAATTCTAATTATCCGATAAATGTTTCAGGATTATTTATTCATCCTATAAAAATCCTTGAAACAGATATTTTATTTATGGAATGGGTTATAGAAAAAATCAATGGGGGAGATGAAATTGGCTCAAAAATACTTAGTAAATGATTTTATTCACAGGGTTGGTTATCATTGTGAATCGTCCTCGATGAGAGATCTTTTTGAATTTTATGGCTCTCCTATGTCTGAGCCTATGGCATTCGGTTTAGATGCTACGATGGGATTCGGATTTTTCGATACCACCAATAGTATTTCTTTTATACCGGAATCAGATATTCCCTTTTTCCTTGGAGGTAAGCAGGGAACAATTGAGCCAAATTCTTTGGCTTGCCGATTATTGGGAATCACATTAAGAAAGCAGTCTTTTACTAGTGCTAAAAAAGCATGGGAAGAGTCAAAAAAGATGTTAACCCAGAATATTCCGTTAATCCTTAAAGTTGATCTGGGTTATTTGCCCTATTTTGAAGAGGAGGGAGAAATTCACTTCGGTGGACATGCGATAACTTTAGCGGGCTATAATGAAGAGGCGGGAATTGCGTATGTAGGAGATTCAGAATTTGAAAGCTTTCAGGAAGTTCCTATAGAAAAATTAAGGGAGGCGAGAAGTTCTGAGCATGGTCCAAAATTCATGCACCCAAGTAACGCTCAATTCTCTATGGCAAGAAGGCCTGATGGAAAACATCCACCTCTTGCTGCTGGAGTAAAAGTTGCTATTAAAAAAGTGGTAGATAATATGTTGCGTCCATCAGTAAACAATAACGGTGTTCAGGGTTTAAAACAATTTGCGGCTTCTATTCCTCATTGGGATAAAAAATTGCAGGGGATATCAAAGGATCCTCTTGGTAAATCAATTTCCCGTGCGAGATTAATGTTTGGACTATTACATGGATATATTGAAACTTGGGGTACTGGAGGGTCAAGCTTTCGTAATCTATATAGAAATTTCTTAGAGGAATTATTAGATCTTCCAGAGATTAAAGAAGGTCCTAAAGCATGGAATAGCGAAGATTTCAAAATTATAGAAGAATGTATTCCTATTATTAGTAAATCTGCACATAATTGGACTACGATCGCAGA
>JAGXNZ010000337.1 GCA_019894655.1 Promethearchaeota archaeon
GCCTTAGGAGCAAAAGAATAAATTTTATCTGTTTTTTGTATTTTATTATTTTTTTTCTTTATTCTTAGTTAACTCACAAATCCCCAAGCAAGATGCAATTTAAGTGTGTTAAACTTAATTGTTAGGGTTAATTATAAAAATTTAGGAATTTAGAGTTTGAAGTGCCTAATGAAAATTCTGGATATTGATAAAAAGGAGGAAATCATTTCATTAAGAACCGAAGATTTAAACGATCTATGGACGCTTTATAATATTATTGCCAAAAACGACCACTTAACTGCACAAACAAACCGTAGAATAGTTTTAAAAGAAGGTTCTAAAGGAGAAAGAAAACAAATGAAATTGAAAATAATCGTCGACTCTATCGCATTCCACGAGTTTTCAAATCGGTTAAGAGTGAAAGGAACTATCCTAGAAGGACCAGAGGATTTCGTTTCGTACGGGACATATCATACCATTAATATAGAACCAGGGCAAAAATTGACAATTAAAAAACCTAAGTGGTTAAAAAGTGAGATTAAACGCCTCAGGAAATCGTCTAGATTTCAAACTGATTTTGTCATGCTAATAATAGCGATCGAAACAGGGTTGGCAACTATCGCTCTCATTACAAATTATAGCCATAATAGAATCGCTACAGTAAAAAAAAACATCCCCGGCAAAAGGTACGAGCAATTACATCGAAATAAAGCTTATGAAGAATTCTATAGTGATATTAGTAGCATTGTTAAAGAAAAAACAGAAAGTGTTGACTTAAAAATCATAATAATATGTGGTCCTGGGAGTACAAAAAATCACTTAACACAATTTATTAAAGAAAAAGCCCAAATAACGAAGTTACCGAAAATCATAAACATTCAAGCTAGTTCTGGAACTGAAAGTGCTATTTTGGAAACTCTTAAATCAAAAGAACTCAATCTCTTAAAGAAAAACGTAAAAATCTTCCTTGAGGCTGAGAAAATTGAGGAAATTTTACAGTTGTTTAGCACCGATTCAGATTTAATTGCAATTGGATTCGATGAAATCTCGAATGCTATTGAAAAGAGGGCTGTAAAAGAACTTTTTTGCGCAGATATTCTAATAAGGGGTGCATCGAAAAAACAAAAATTGAGAATCGAACAATTATTAAACGGTGTAGAATCTTTAGGAGGAGATATTCACATTTTAAGCAGCGAACACACAACAGGACAACAAATAATTGATTTGGGATCTATCGTCGCTATTTTAAGATTTAAAATATAAGAGATACAAATTAAACCATTTTTTCTAACATGAACGATAAAATACAATATGTAGACGAAACCTCGAAGATCCCTCTCATGGGGGTAGATTTTCTAGGGATTATCGATAGAGGGACAAATGTAATCGAACTTAAACCAATTACTCTTTGTAATCTCAAATGTAAGTATTGTTTTGTAAGTTCTGGTAATTATGACACCAACTTCGTCATAGATTCCAACTACTTAATTGAAAAAGTTCTTGATCTTGTCAGATTAAAAGGAGAATATAATCTCGAAATTCACCTTTCGCCTTATGGAGAGATATTACTTTACAAAGAACTCGAAAACCTATTAAAAATGCTCTCAGATATCAAAGGAATTTCAATCATGTCAATGCAATCGAATGGTTTATTGCTATCTAAACCAGTTATTAATAAATTAAAAAAATCCAAACTCACACGGATTAACATAAGCTTAAATAGTTTAAAAGAGGAGACGGATCGTTATCTATGTAATTGTACTCAATATGATGTCGACAAGCTTATTAAAAATATTTATACGCTGATGAACTCCAACATACAAGTATTGATCGCACCAGTATGGTTTCCCGGAGAAAACGACAAGGACATTGAAGAAATTGTAGAATTTGTACTTAATGTGAGGAACGAGGGATATTCAAAGAGTCAATTACAAATAGGTATCCAGAAATATTTGATATACAAGACTGGTAGAACCCTAAAAAAAGTACAACCAAAATCTTGGGATTATTTTTATTTATATTTATCCCGGTTGGAGAGAAAATTTAAGATAAAATTAAAACTTGGGCCTAAAGATTTTGGAATTCATAAAAGAAAACGCATATCAACTCTGGATCTTCGGAAAAATGACTTAATAAAGATAGAAATAATATCGAGGGGAAGGTGGGAAAATGAGTGTATTGGTAAAATCAATAATTCTCTCGGAATAAAGGTATTATTGAAAAAACCATTTGTTTTTTCGGATAAGCTAATTGGAAAAGTTATTGAAGCTAAGGTTATAAAAGCGAATTATAAAGATAATATACTCACTGCCTTATTTCCTCATAAATTGTAATTTTTTTAATTTCATTTTATTCAAAATGACTAAATCACACAACTCATTAAATTTATGTTCTAATTTTTCCTGCAATTTAAATACAGCAGTGTAGACAAAGTATTATGTTTTCTGGTAAAGTTATTTCTACTAATTACCTATTTTGTAGATTTTGCATAGATATTGGTGGAAATTGCAATTGTTGTCCTATTTGTGGAGGAGATTTAAGTTCTCCTAATGACTTAACAAATTAATAAAGCTAAATATACTCAAGTAATCTTTACAAGAATCTGAGACATGAAAAAACGAGGATTTTAACATTTGAAAGAATTTGATTATATAGAGTATAAGGATGAAGAAAAAGTTATAAAAATTGATTTGGAATTAGATGAGAATGTATTTGAACCACTTGTTGAAAATGAAGAATTAAATAATGATCTATTTGAAAAATATGAACCTAAAGATGAGTCAGAAAAAGAAGACCCACAAATCAAAGTAAATTTCATCCCATATGTTAAAAATTCTTTAATAACTTTCCCAAAAAAGGGAAATGATGAAGTTACAAAACTGGATAATGAATATCACACTACTAATTATAACCCTAAATTTTATTCTGAAAAAGATGTCAGATATTGGATACAACAATATAAGTATTATAATAACTTCAAGAAACTCCAAAATCATTTACGAGTCGAAGGGAAAAAGGTACCTGCAATTTCTACGGTTCAAAAAAGAATTAAAGAATTAGTAGGACAAGAGAAATACAAAGAACTTATGAGGAAATACACTTTCAATGATGCAAAAAAGCTTGTTGCACAAACTGGTAAAATTAAAACTGGAATTTCTGGAAAAATTTTATCGAATTCAGAAGAATTTAAAGATGTTAAATCAAAACTATTATACCAATGTGGAAAATGTAATCACTTGTGGGCAACTCGTTTAGATGCGATAATTCATAATAAAAGTTGGTGTCCTAATTGTGCTGTAAAAGATCGAGTAGAAACTCAAAGAGGTTCAGTAGGAGAACATCAAAAAATTATAACGCAAAAAGGTGGTAAACTAATAGGAATTATATATGAAAATCCTAAAGAAAAACTTTTCAATCAAAGGACAAGTTTCAAAATTGAATGTAAAGCTGGCCATAAATTTAATATTAAAGCTAGCAATCTAAAATTAGGTAAATGGTGTAGGAAATGTAGTTACACTATTATAAGCGAGAAACTTAGAGGGTCTTTCCATGATATTCAACAACTTATTGAAGAGAGGGGCGGCCAATGTATTTCTAAACCAGAAGATTACATAAATCAACATCAAAAATTAAAAATTCAATGCAATAAAGACCACATATTTGAAAGAAGAGCAACTAACTTAAAAAGAGGTGATTGGTGCCCTGGATGTTCTCAAGGAAAATTCGAGAAAATATGTCGAAGTTTTTTCGAAGAAATTTTTCAAGACGAATTTCCAAAAGAACGACCGAAATGGCTAATAAATTCTCGGGGAAATCAAATGGAATTAGACGGTTATAATAAAGGTTTAGGTTTAGCATTTGAAGCTCAAGGAGAACAACATTATCGCGCTGTAGCACACTTTGATCAGACATTAAAGGACTTAGAGCAAAGAATTAAGGATGATCTAACGAAATTAGAACTTTGTAAGCAAAAAAATGTTATATTAATACAAATACCATATTATGTGCATCCTAATAATATACATCACTATGTAACTGCTAAATATGAACACTTGGCCTATAAAAAATTACCTATAATCCCTAAAATAGATTATAACAGATTTTTAAATACTCCAGATGATCAAAAAAAGATGGATGGTTATTTATAGTTTGAATCTGTTATAATGCACAAAAAAGATATTTATCGATAGGATATATATTAAATTATTGAATATAAAAAAAAATTAAAAATTCATAGGAGATTTATTAATTTATGAGCCCTATAATTACGTCAGAAGACGAATTAGAACTCGCCAAGTTAGAAAAAGAATTAGTAGCCCAAATAAGGAAATTAGCAAAAGCTCAGAGCACATTAATTGATTCTCAAAAAAAATACGCCGAAAATTTAAAAAAAGCAACACTTACTCGAGAAATGCTTAACAGAACATTTAGAGATGTATTGAAACACATGCAGACTCTAGTACGAGAGAGAAGATCAAATATTAAAGATGACGAAGTGAAATTATTCCAGGATATCATCCACAAAAACGATGGATATATTGAAGTAAACAACAAGTATATTGATTCGATTAAGGACCTCGCCGTAAAAAAAGACTACTTAGTCGAAAAAAAATACGAATTTGCTTCGGCATTAAGCGAAGTAGCAAACAAAAGAAGC
>JAGXNZ010000338.1 GCA_019894655.1 Promethearchaeota archaeon
CGATCGACGCTAGAATTCTCAAAACCTACGTATAATTGTACAATCTCTTCCCCAGCAATAGCTCCAATATTCGAAATTTCTACACTAACTATAATTTTCTCTTCAGTTGATTCTGCTCGGATATTATTATATGAATATTCGGTATAACTCAACCCAAATCCAAAAGGGAATGCGGGTTCAATATTTTCCTTTTCCATCAAAGTATATCCGTGATAATAACCATATTCAATCTCGTCAATATCTATTTTAAAATATGGTAGATGCGCTGGATCTTTAGGAATTGTTATTGGTAATTTTCCACTTGGATTAACTTTACCGAAAAGAATATTTGCTAATGCGTGCCCTCCTTCCATGCCTGAATACCAAGAGATTAGTATTGAAGAAACTTTTTCTTTCCATTCCTCCATGAGGATCGCACTGCCTCCAACCAGTACAACCACGCATTTTTTGTTTACTTTTGCGACAGCATCGATTAGTTTAATATCATTCTCTTTTAAACCAAGGTTAGTTCGGTCCCCAAATCCTTTTGAAATATGGGGAATATATTCTCCCTCATCTTTATAAGTGTAACCAACTACTAAAACGACAGCATCTACACTTTGGGCGAGTTGTTGAGCAACATCAATATCATACCCTTCGTAATGAATTATGTTTATTTTATTCCCTACATTGTTTTTTAAACCTTGCAAGGGAGTAATAATATTTTTCTGGCGAACATGGCTACTTCCATGACCCCCTGTATTTTTTTTATCAGATAAAGGTCCTAATACTGCTAAAGAATCCATCTCATTAGTATTGAATGGTAGAAGCTTGTTTTGATTTTTGAGTAGAACCATGCTCTTTTCAGCAACTTCGCGAGCTAAGAGAATGTGTTCATCACAACCGATTAAATCTGAGTCATAATTTTGAGGATCTTCTTTTGTGGTGAACTTTAATACCGTACGTAGTATTCTTCTTATGGAATCGTTAACGAGGTTTAGAGGAACTTTTCCTAACTTTACTGCTTTTTCTAACTTTTTTCCATAATATTTAGCACGAGGCATTTCAACATCTAAACCTCCTAAGATGCCCTTAGTAGTATCTCTAAGACCGTTCATCCAATCTGAATGGACAAAACCATCAAATTCCCATTCGCCCTTTAATATATCTCTTAATAAATATGAGTTATGACCGCAATATTCACCACGTACTTTGTTATAAGCCGACATAACAGTTGCACACCCCTCTTCAATACAGCGCTTAAAATGAGGTAAATAAACTTCTCTTAATGTTCTTTCGCTAATCTGAACATTGACTTTATGACGTGAATATTCTATGCTATTAGCGGCATAATGCTTAGCTGTAGCCATTACATTGTGTCTTTGGACTCCACGAACTACCGCAGCTCCAAATTCGCCTATGTGAAATGAATCTTCCCCATAAGTTTCTTGAGCTCTCCCCCAAGCGGGATGACGTAAAAGATTAATGCAAACACCTCCAAAAAGGTTAGCTCCTTGAGCACGGGCTTCCTTCCCAATAACTGCACCTACTTTTTCTTCAAGTAATAGGTCCCATGTTGCACCCCGAGCCATTGATACGGGAAAACAAGTAGATCCTGGGATACTAACTCCCTTTGGTCCATCAGTAAATAAAAATGGAGGTATATTTAAACGTTTAACGCCCCCACCAGGATATGCACGTACTCCAAACTTACGATCTTTTAATAAGAGCAAGTAAAAATTGTTTCCTGACATGGCTGCAACTTTTTCTTTTAACGTCATCATGTCTAGTGCTTTATTAGCAACATCATCAATTTCGTCTTCCGTCATACCTTTTCTAATATTAAAATTATCCAAAAAAGCTCCCCTAAAATTTCAAATGATTATAGCTTTAATATATAACATAAAGAATTATTATTTTAATAACTCAATAGAAGAATTTCCATTCATTTCTGTCCAAACTGTCTATTAAGTTTAAGACTACTCTTGCTAAATCAGCATCTATCTTCATAAGCTTCTTCAATTCCAACAAAAGGTTTTCTTCTCCGAACTTGAGAATAGAAAAAGCTGCAAGTTTTTTTAGATTTTTATTATCTAAACTCTGCAGATTTTCTAAGCAAATTTCTACAAGTTTTTCGATTTGTAAATCTATAATTAGCTTGAGGATCATCTCCTTTTTTTTCAAGAGCGTATTTTTTTCATCTGGAGTTTTTACTGTAGAAAGTTTTAGAATTTTTATGAATTCATTTTTAACATCTTGCCATTGTTCAAGCATTTCTGGGTTATCAATGAGAGTCTCTCGAATAAATTCCAATGACCACTTATCCCCTTCATTTAGTAAATTCACGATCAATTCTTGGTCGATGAGATTTGATTCCTGCATGTCATTAATGAGGCTCCCATCGACGATCTGAAATTTTCTTATATTCTCAATGATTAAATCCTCCCAATCCTCAACTTTTTCTTTTAGTACCAAAATTGCCTTTAAAATTTCTGATATGAAATTAGGATTTTCGCTCTCCTTCAATTTTCTCAAGATAATTGATAGGAATTTGCTGTTATTATAATACCTCTTTGCAATAAGATATAATGAACCATATGGATATCTTAAAGAATTCACAAATTCGAGAGTTTCTTCCTCAAGTGATAGTCCTAATATCGCACCAACCCTGAAGATATTTTCTTGAAGTGACTTTACATTTTTTAAGAATTCTTGGTTTGTAATCTTGTCTTCTTTTATTTGAGTTAGGTATGATTTAAAGAGGCTTGTAATTTCATTTAATTTAGTAACATCTCCTTCTTGAGATAGGTTTTCGAATGATTTAACCATTTGATTTTTGAGATGAAAGTCCCTTATACTAATGTTATTAGCGAGTCTTAGAATCAACGATTCTTCATCTAAAGCCGCAGTTTTAGAAACAACATTTTCAATCAGATCAGAAACCACACTATCTGTCAATTTATCAAAAGATAAACAATACTCAAAAGTAGGTTTGAAGCTTAATTTTTTGTTTAATTCGCAAATCCTCCTAACATGGTGTTCGCGTAGCGAAGTTCGAATTTCAACTAAATCGCCATAATAGCTGATTTCTCTATTATCATTTAGGACTTCTAATATAATCTCTTGAATTCTTTTTATTCTCTCCTCTTCATAAACAGAAGTTTCCTCTAAAATATGATGCAAACCTAGAAAACTCCACGCTCTCAATATGACTTCATTAGTATTAAAAAGCTCAAACAAGAGATTGAAATCTTTTCTATCAACTAAGGGTTTGAATATGCTTTTATAGGTCGATGTTAAATTTGCTTTTGGACTTAGTTCTACTGGTGCATATCCCATTCTTAATTTATCTATGATTTTCTGCTTGAATGAACTACTCATATAACTTCAATATTTGGTATTTATGTTTATTTTTCAATTTTTCAATAACAAATTTTTATTTAATATTGCGTATGTTGACTTACTATCTATAGTTTAAATATATATTGATAAAAATGTTTGATAATAACTACATGCATAAATTTATAGAAGATGTCTGCAATGAAATTGGTCCTCGGGAATCAGGAACAGAGCAAGAAATCTTAGCGGGCAACAGAGTAGAATCAGAGTTAAAAAAGTTTTGTGACGAAACACACCAAGAGCCGTACACCAGTAGTCCTCATGCCTTTTTAGGGGGAATAAGATATGGTGCACTGATAGTATTTATAGCGGGGGTCTTTTTTTGGATATCGTTGTTGGGTGATCTTAATGTGATTAATCTAAATCCCATTTTTGATAGTCTTTTATTAATTTTTGCGATTGTTCTTATTGCAGTTACGATTAGCTATTTTATTCTAGAAGTAATGAAATACCACGAAACCTTTGATTTTTTCTTTCCTAAACGCGAATCAAATAACATAATTGGAACCATAAATCCAAAAAATGAGACAAAAAACACTGTAATCTTCTCTGCTCATCACGATTCAGCTTTTGAGTTTAATACATTTTACTATTTGAA
>JAGXNZ010000339.1 GCA_019894655.1 Promethearchaeota archaeon
AATTATCATTTTGATTTGTTTTATTGTAATAAATAATACTCTTGAAAAATTTGCTCAGAAACTATTGATTAGGATACCTCTTTCCGATTTCGCCAGCGTAGTAGCGAAAAACAGTAACAATTTTGCCCAGATCTTCTATTTTTCTGCTCGCACCCATTAAAAAGAATCTTCCCGCTTCACTTAAGATGATAAATGCGTTTAATCCTCGTAAAACGATTTCTAACAAATTCTTATAACCTAATGATTGGATCGCATCATGACCACTCTGCATTACTACAGCGCTTAAACTTGAAAATAAGTCGGGGTCAACATCGTAATCTGGTATACATGAAAAAGCAAGTCGTAAACCCTCATTAGTAACTAATGCAAGTGCTTCTAATTCGGTGTGTTCTGTAATATTTCCAAGAAATTTAGAAAGACTACTAGCTTGTTCTTGAGTTAAATCGCTCATTTGAATAATCTCTGGCTTTTAATTAATGTGATAATTCTTCATTTATTAATATAAAATATAATTTTTGAACTTAAATATTTATATTTATAAAAATAATTAGGTTAGATCGATTTAAAGTTTAAGATTTAGGAGATTTAATTTAGATTTTGTTTTTAGAATGATCGTATTATTTAAAACAATCGACGAACTCAAAAAGATTCTTTTTAAAAGATAATTTTGTCGAACGACAATAATAATAATAGAATTAGAATAAATTAGATAAAAACTTTAAGATACTTTATGCTCTAACTGAGTTTTAATCTGATCTTTTAGAATTTCCTTCTTAGATTTGAACTCTACCTTTGCGTCCATAGGACCACTTGTTCGTTTAAGAAATTCCACAGCCAAAATTTTTCCATTTTCGCTCAGTACTCGAGGAGAATATTCTTCGGCGAAAAAGACTCCTTCAGGGATAGCTCCAACCCTGGAAATCTCTTTAGAGACTTGTTTTTTTCCTAAAAAGGTTTGAACTTTTTCAACGACAGAATAGGCATGATCTCCAATGATGATTAATTCTCTTTCGAATCCATCTGGAATTTTAATTTCTTCTAATTTTTGCATTATTTCCTCAAAATTAACGTGAGTTTCCTCTTGATTATATGCATCGAACGATTCCTTACCCGTATACAAGGGACCCGTATTCTGAGAGAGTCTATCTTTGGAACCCGCAATGTTCATACCTGCAGCGGGTTTTGGTACACCGAATGGATCTTTTTCTCTAAAAGGATTTATAGCTGGTGCAGTTGCTTTTGCGGGGCTGGCTTCCATCTGAATCTCTTTAGCGATTCCACCTTCAGTTTTTCCCCCGATAAGTTTTATAAAGTCTGGATCCTCATCACCTTCGTCAAGGGGTACTACACCAAAGTGCATTCCTACTTGCCCGCGTATGTCTTGACTCCTTTTAGCTCCTATAAATTTGGATCTTACATTACTGTTAACGCCTTTCCATAAATACACTTTACGGTATTCGTCAGAAACTATTACATAACACTTATCTGTTTTGAGTAAATTCTTAATAGCACCATCGGTTGTAAGCTCACTTGTAGTTCCGTCTTCTACGATCTCAAAAATTTGTGGAATTTTTTTTAACACCTTAACCTTTACACTATGAATAAAAATTTATACTATTATAATAGAGTAGATGTTAATAAACTTTTATTAAAAAAAAAATAGCTCTAAAACCGAATAATTTATAACTTGATAAGGTAAATAATATATTTTTACTTAATTTTTTATTAAAAAAGAAATAAAAACCAATTCAACTTTTTGATAAATCGAGTTATTTTTTTTCTACAAGGCTTAAAATTCCGTCGTTCATACTATTTATCATGTCCATTGCCGTAAATCGGGAACCGATTGTTTTTTTGCAATATTCTCCTATGTATCCGTTAAGGAAAGCGGCAGAACATGCAGCCTGATACGAGTTGCTTCCTGTCGTTAAAAAACTAGCACATAAACCAGCAAGTACGTCGCCTGTGCCTCCAATAGACATTTCTGGGCATCCCGTTTTGTTTATCTTAAGTAAATTCCCGTTACTTATATAATCAAACGGTCCCTTAGCTAATAAGGTAATGTCCAGTTTTTTTGCAATGTTATAAACTTCTATTCCTCTTTTTTCTATTTTATCATACGGAGATAAATCGGTATCCATCATCATTTTAAGCTCTCCCTCGTGAGGTGTAAGGATGACCTTTTTTCCTTTAATCAAGTCGAGGTGAGGTTTAACTAGTTTTAAGGCATCAGCATCGATGACTAAAGATTTGTCAGCATTAATATTGTTTTCTAATAATTTAACTAAAAGTTCTTCAGTTGATGGATCTGTTCCTAAGCCAGGACCTATAACAATAGCATTAGCCCATTTAATTAACCATAAGATTTCTTCCGAAGCTTTTGTTGTTAGCTTTTTTCCAGGACTAGTCCGTACAATCATGTTTGGCGAATAGCTACGGATGGCATCTCCTACAACTTCCGGAACATAGGTAATAACCAGATCGCACCCGAAATGAATACACGCTAAGGAAGCATACGCAGGAGCTCCAGAATAATTCTTTGAGCCACCAATAACTAATACTCTCCCGAATTCTCCTTTATGAGTATCAGCGCTTCTGGTTTTTAAGTTTGGCAGTAAATCACCCTTCCCGACAAATATACTCGCTTCAGGGGGAATACCAATAGATTTCTCGATGACTTGATATTTTCCTGTTTTTTTCAAGCCTTTTTTAATTCTGTGGAAGGTTATAACTAAATCTGAATTGATTGCTTTATCGGGGATTTTTCCAGTATCTGGATCTACTCCTGAAGGCACATCTATTGAAGCAACTTTAATTCTTTCTTTTTCTTTTTCTCTAAGTTTGTTTATCGTATCTATTGTGGAAGAAATAGGTTCCCTTATCTGCCCTTTTATTCCTGTACCTAATAACGCATCTACAATTAAAGAGTAGCTATGATCTTTTTCAATAATCTTCATAATGACTTTTGCGTCTGTCGAATCTTTAATAAAGAATGTTTTAATTGAGTAGGTAAGATTACTAAATATTATGTTCCAATTAAGCTGAGCTTCTTTTGTTCTTATTTTATCTGGTGATCCAACCAAAATTACTAAAACTTTCACTCCATTGGAAGAAAGGTGTCGAGCTACTACAAAACCATCTCCTCCATTATTTCCCGTTCCACAAAAAATAGCCACTTTTGAATTTTCCTTCAAATACCCTTGAGCCATAATTTCTGTAGCAAATGAATACCCCGCGCATTCCATTAAATGGCTTTTTGGAATTCCCAACCATTCTGAGTTATTATCTAATATCGATAATTCATCGGAAGAAATTTTATTTGAAATAAATCTTTCCATAACAATTAATTTTAAGATATTGAGGTAAAAAACATTTTAGGTTTTGTTTTAAATAAAAAAAAAGTAGTTTATTATTAGTTATACTCTAATTAAATAAACTTAGGTTATTCTGGCATCTCAAGACCTATCATTGGGAATGCTTCTACCCCTGATAGGAAGATTTCGTTTTTAGATGTAAATCCTTCGATATCGGCATACTTTAATTCCATCATCATCCCCCGCTTTAAGAATTCTTCATACTTGCCTTCTTTGACTTCTGTTAATCCTATAGCTTCTATTTCATTTCCTGTGATTCGAGCTGCTAATCGCAAAATTACCTTCCCTAAAGATCTATCAGGAGGAAATTCTTTCGATACTTCAATATATTTTTCACTAACTTCCCTTCCCTTACTGACGGGAAACCGTGTGGTAGTTAAAACTAATACCATTACTTTCACCTCTATTAAATATTTTTTAAGTGGATTTCACTTTGTAAAAAAATATGCTATATTAATTTATAAGCTTTATACTATCTTGTCAAAAACAGTTACTCTATTTTCAAATTTTTTTTAGATAAGATAAGAATGGGAAATTCAAACTAGATCTTTCCTTAAGTAATAATAACTATAGACTTTCTTCATTCCTAAATTCTCATACAATTGCATTGCATTAAGGTTTTGTAGTTCTACTTGTAGCCAAATATTTTCAGCTCCTTTTAACATCGCCCATTCTTTTATGACAGTTTTGAGCATAGAACTTGCTATTTTTTGACGTCTGAATTCAGGAATAACAAACACATCAGCGATGTAAAAGTAACCTTGAGGATTTAGTACACCCATGAGAGTTCCTATATTCTCATCTCGCCATTTAGCGATAACAAAACATTTTTTTGGAACAAGGATTCTATTTGTTATCTCTTTTATTATCTCCTGTTGATAACTGTCTCTTTTCGTAAACTTCGCTAGTAATAACGAGAATTCATTTACTCTTTCATAGTGAATCTCGTAATTAAAATCGTTGTTAATGTGTTTTAAATCAAGATTTTGTATTGACATTATCAAGGTATTTGTGCGATCCTGCTCAACATATCCACGGGTCCTTAATGCTCCATCTAATTCTTTCGGTTCAAAATACTCATGCATGGTGAATATAGTTGGTAAATTAAATGATTTATAGGCATTTTCGACCATTTCGATATCATTTTCAATAAGTGTACTATTTCCTGTATATTTAATAGGAATGACTGAATTAGCCCGATAAGTAACGCCCTTAGTAAATCGTAATATCCATCCATTCAAAAAAAAATACTGTTCAGCTGGCCATGCGTTCATTAAAAATTCTTGAAATCGCTTAACTTCCTTTACGGCAGTCATTAGAATCAAAGGATACAAATTAAAGAAATTTATTAAATTCTTCGAAATTATAAGTGTCTATTAAATATATAAAAAAAATGCCGGTGGTGGGATATGAACCCACGAACCTCCAGATTATGAGTCCAGCACAATCAGTCTGACCCAATTTCATATGAATGTGTGTCTGGCGCTATAACCAGCTAAGCCACACCGGCTAGGATTAAATA
>JAGXNZ010000004.1 GCA_019894655.1 Promethearchaeota archaeon
AAATAGTTTATGAAGAAAAATTATGAAAAAGAGGCATCGCGATGGTTAATTCAAGCGACTGATGAATTCAACGATGCTGATGAGCTAAGAAAAATGCATAAATTTTATCTCGCTCTGTTCCATTTCCAACAAGCAGCGGAAAAGGCGTTGAAAGCATATTTATATGAGAGATTGAAATCAAGAGAGGTTTTTTACACCCACTCTATTGCAGATTTATCAAAAATGGCAATTGAAATCGATCCGGAGTTTAAAACTATTAATCCCGCTAAGAAACTTGATCAATATTATATACCTACGCGTTATCCAAATGGGTTACCCGGAGGAATCCCATCAAGGTTTTTTGACGATCCCAAAGAAGCTGAAGACGCCATGCTTCTGGCTAAAAGCATAATTAGTCTCGTTAAAACTAAAACTTCTTTTTAATTTAATTTTCTTTATTCTATTTCTATTGTTATAATAAATATAAGAGGTATCAAGCGGTAATAAACTAGAATCTAAATACCCTTTAAAGTGATATACAAACGCTTGGAAATGGGAAAAAAAATGTTATGGCGTAAAAAGGACCCTTAAAAAGCACTTATCAAAACCAGTACGCCTACTAAGATAAAAATAGACACGGCAACCACTTTAAGATAAAATTTAGAAACTTTTTTAGCTATTACGGCACCGGCAAAGATACCAATCCAAGCCACGCTAATAAGAGCTAAAAATGCACCTAACCACACTTCGAATGGTGCAGCATGGATTGAAGCTAATGTTATCGTTAGAAGCTGGGTTTTATCTCCTAATTCCATAAAAAATATGAAACCAAACCCTGCGAGGTATGGATTTTTCTTAAGCCACGCAAACTTAGTTGATTCACCATTTTTTGTTTCTACTTTTTTGGTACTGTTTTGACTAATATTTGTATTATTGGGTTTTAATTTCCTATCATATAAATAAAGTGCTTTAATGTCCCGCAATTCAAATACACCAATTGCAATAAATAATAGACCAGAAATTAATGATATAAGAACTAAAGGAACAAACTCTGTAATTAAGGACCCAAGAGAATTCCTATAGTTACGATTACCGCAAATCCGAGAGTTGCTCCGATTCCTACTTTATAGAACTTTTTATACTCTAGAGCAAGGTTGAAAACAATTAATTGCGTTTTATCTCCTAACTCACCGATAAATAAAATACCGTAAGTAATAAGGAAAACAGTTATATCCATTAGTAATTGAATTTAGACGAATAGAAAAATTTTCTTTATTTTTAATTAATTTTTAAACCTAGGCAAAATATCATGAGATCATGCCCAAGGAAAAATTACCCTTGAAATCAAAATTTGCTTTCGGTGGTCTTGGAGCGGGCATTGGCTTACCTTCTCAAATTGCGTTTTCGGCTATAACTTTCTTTTACAATGCGATGTTAGGATTAAGCACCGAGTTGACTGGAATCGCTTGGCTTATTTTCTCGGTTTGGAACGCGATTAACGATCCTTTATTCGGATTCATCGAGGATCACACGAAATCAGAAAAATATGGCAGGAGAATCCCTTACATTCGATTTGGTGCTCCAATCTATGGAATAGCCTTTATCATTTGTTGGATCCCTCTTGTAGATGTGAATAACCAATTAGCTCTGTTTTTCAATTTGACTATCGTTCTATTTGTTTTTGACACATTATTTACGATATTAGGGCTCATTAATTTTACACTTCCGGCTGAAATGGCACTAACCGCAAAGGAGAGAGCTAATTTATTAGTATATGGTGCTGCTATTTCTTCTATTTCTTATGTAATTGCTTTCATATTACCTCTTTTGTTGTTAACTGGGAATGAATCGCCCAACGCTGCTCAAGAATTTCTCGTTGCAATGATTTTTGTAGGTGTTATCTCTGCAGTAATATTATTCGTAAGTAGTTTCTACTTGAAAGAAAATAAATATACACAAATGGAAGAGACGCTCCCGGTTATTATGGGAATAAAAGAGACATTTAAAAACACTCCGTTTTTAATCTACGAAGTCTCCAACTTCGCTTTCACTTTCGCTCAAACAATCCTCACTACTGCTATATTTTACTATATAAATTATGTGTTAATTTTAACAGGTTTCCTATCAACACTTCCATTATTATTAGTGTTCGTAATGATCTTTGCTTTTTTTATGGTATTTAATAAACTAGTAGCAAAATACGGAGTAAAAAAAACCTATGCCTTAGCATTGTTTTGGTCAGGAATAAGCTTTCTTCTGACTTTTTTCATCGGATGGACTATATATTTTGCCATAGTCGGCTTCATTCTTATTGGTATTGGATTTTCAGGTTTCATGCTTACAAACCAAGTAGTTATCGCTGACATAGTTGATTACGATGAAACCAGAACAGGAAAGCGCAGGGAAACAACTTATTCAGGGATAAACGCACTCATTACAAAACCCGCAATCTCAATAGCAAATTGGTTGTTCTTATTGATAATAAACGACTTTGGATTCGATGCGAATCAGGCGACTCAAACTTTCTCTACTCAAATGGGTATCATGATTGGATTCTCGCTAATTCCTGCCATATTTTTAATATTTAGTGGGATTGTTATGCTTTTTTATCCCTTAGATGGACCTGAATGGCTCGCCCAGAAAGCAGAATTGATCAAAATTCACGAGAAAAAAGAACTCGACTACATAAAGTACGTAGAAGAGAGAAAAAAGGCAGAATAAATTCCTTACTCAATAGTATTAGGCTCAAATATAATCTGAGTTTAGAAATTTTTATAACTTATAAGTAAAATTCTTAAAAAATAATAACTAGAAACAGTCGTGAAATGAAAAATGTTGTTGCAAATGCAATTAAGAAATAGTACTTAAGCCTATAGCTATAATATGAGAGAACTGCCATAGCAATTCCTGTGGTGATCAATGATGGGAGAGATAGCAAGCCATCGGAATCGGGACCAATACTGATTAGAATCGAAATAATCTGAATAAGTGCTCCTGTTGCTAAAAATTTGATTGATTCCGATGATCGATTTTTTAAGGTAATTATTATAGGAACGATTCCCATGCTAAAAAGTAAAACAGCATCTTGAATTAACCCGTTGAAAATCGTCCCATAAACTAGAGTGAATTCTAATTCCTCTGGAGTTGGTACCGAAGGAAGAAGTATACCCGGTATAAAAAAATTGACGATAAACCATAAAATTCCAGCTAAACTCCCCACTACAATGAGATAAGTTGCTTTAAGTCTTTTTTCTCTTGATGCCAAAATTCCTGCAATTAGATACAAAATAAAAGATATAAGCGCGAATATATCTGAAAAAACTGGGTCTCTTAGATGGAATAAAATTGTCATAATAATTTGATTACTATTTATGTCAATTATTAAGTTTATTCTAAGTTTTAGTAATTCTTCCAAACAACTCTTCTTAATTGTTTAGTTTGGATTACAGGTGAAAGATAGAGATATATTTTTCGCAGCAAAGACAGATGCTCAATAATTAGGCTATGCTAAATATAAAAAAGAAAAGAGAGTGATCAATTCCCTATATTGATAGGGCAGATTGAATTATTATTGATAAGATATATACCAAGAGTGATGCGTGAAACATTGGCAAAGCTTTTAACCAATCTTTTGGTTCTTTACCCTTCATTATCTTAATATTAGCGATTATGATAAGTAACCATGAAATTGCGAAGCCATAGATTGCGACGCCACCTAAATCAAAAAATACAAATATTGCTGAGGTGGTAAGCTGAATTGCTGAAAAAACATGGACCCACAATTTATTTCCTTTTACTCCGTATAATCCTGCTATTGTTTTGAGCTCCTTTGCTTGATCGTTCTCGATATCTACGAGGTCGTTAGCACCAAGATGAGCGAGCGCCCAAGGATACATAAATAGCAGATAATAGACAATTGTTATGCTAAATTGACCGAATAGTAAATAGCCAGCAATAGGAAACAAGAGTAGGTCCGTTCGTCCGAGAATCTGGGCAATTGGAAACTTCTGCTTTCTCTTTACCATCTGATAGAAAACTTCCATTGAATATGCATATGCCATTATAATATAAATATAGATAAAATTTGGATAGGGGACAAAGAGGATTAAAATCGCCGTGATTACAACCAATACGACGAATACTAAGATTGCTTCTCTTAAAGACACTTTTCCAGAAGGAATTGGTCGTTCTTTGAATGGTCGCCAATAATTTGTGAGTGTGTCTTCCGTGTCCTTTTTATCTATATTATGGTCAATAATATCGTTTAACACCATGCCTGCTTCAAAACCGAATAAACCTATAAAAATGGCTAATAGTAATAACTCCCAAGAGAAGAACCCTCCATTTCGAAAAGCTAACATCAAACCCGAGACAAATAACAATGGCCAGACTGGTGCGAAATGCGCTCTCGTGAGATCGATATACGCTTTAAGTTTTTCTTTAATTGACACAATTTTCAACTTTCTTTAAAGTGTTTTGAATGTTATTAATGAAAGATA
>JAGXNZ010000048.1 GCA_019894655.1 Promethearchaeota archaeon
AATAATGAATGTATTTGTTTAAAGAAAAGGATGAAGTTGTAATTCCGTATACCTGTAAATTGTGCTTAAAAGAAATTCCTTTCAAAATAACTAAAAAGGAATATCAAGAAGTTACCAGATTTCCTATAACCAAACAATTGACGCATGGAGACCCTGCACACAAATTAGTGGTTAATTTAAATCAATATTTGGAAGTTGAAAATTTCGAGATCGAGGAAATTCTTCAAAAGGAAGAAGTATCTTATTCAGAAGAACTCACAAAGCAAGTGTTAAGTGAGATCGATCTTACTGATGACGAGATTGAACTTTATTTCCGAATTACGGGTCGTGAAGCAGTGAGTATTGGTGAAATTGCAATACTTACTGGAAAGTCCAAAGCAAAGTGTAAGGAAATTGCAGATAAATTCGTTAAGAAGGGGTTGTTTAAGGAGATTGTTGGAGCACAACCTCATTATAGTGCTTTACCTCCATATGCGGCGCTAGTGAGCCAATTACGAAAATTCCATCAATACATCTCTGATATTAAAAAGAGCATACCTGCACAGTTAGCAAAATCTTTTGAAAAATTAGAATCCAAAACTGGAAAGGTCGAAGTAAAGCCAAAAAAAGTTCCCACAGAACTAATGACTGAATTAAAAAATAATATGTTAACTCAGATTCGAACACAAAAGAAAGAGTTTGACGATACGCTAGCTGTAATGGATCAAATTAGAGGAATCACCGACAACATAACAGATCTTGAAGGATATACTGAATCCGTTATGGGTGGTCAAATGGGGGACCTTAAGAAGCAATTTGAAGATATTAATGTCAAAACATCTCAAATCATTAAAGGACAAATAAACGACTTGAAAAACGAATTTGAGAATATTAAGGGAACGGTCTCTAAAAACTTACAAAAATTACGTTTAGGAGTTATCCAACAAACTGTAGACCAAGTAATCGATAAAGTAATGAATGCAAAAATAAAAGATATTTCTGATAACGTAAATGTCCAATTGAGCGTAAGCCAAGTGGCTTTTGCAGATGAATTGAAAAAAGTAGCCCAAGGTGTGGACTCAGAACTAGTTACAAAATTAAAAGAGTCTTTAAAAGATACTCTTAAAAATATCGATGGCCTGAGTTCAAAAGCTCAAGAAGATAAGGAAAAAATCTACTCTGAAATAACTGAGAATTTTAATAAAGCCGTAACAATGGCGGAAGAAAAAATAGAAGGAATCTCTGGAACTACTTTTGAGTCTTTAGGTACGTTAAAGAATGTATTTTCCGATCAAATTGTTGCCACATTAGATAACACTTTAGATGACATATTAAATAAACTCGAAAGGTCAGAAAAGGTAACGAGTGAATTCTGGGAACAAGCAAAAACCGGAAGATCAATCACAATGAAAGATATCTGGTTCATAAGATCGCCTGAAGCGGCAAAAGCACACGTGAACGATGAAATTTCAAAAGCAAAAATGAGAATTTTACTAGTGGCACCTCAAATTAGCGATATTAATATTGAAGCGATCATGGAACGTCCTCAAAGAATCAACTTCAGAATTGCAGCTAATATTGATTTTTCAAATCCAGAACATATTGCCGTAATTGAACAATTAGATAAAATGGACAATGTGGATTACCGACACAGAGCATTGCAAAACTTATGGGGGATTAATAGAGATTACGAAGAAGTAATAGTATGTGTTTTATCAAAAGCAGAAGTACGCGGGGAAACTATAACTGAAATTGCTGGTATAGGAAGTATAATAGAAGAACACATCAAAATATTCGTCCCTATCTTAGAAGAATCGTGGATGAGTTCGAGAAAAGAAGTAATGCATTCTATTAAATCGAGCGTAGAAAAAGAGATTTCAACAACCAAACCCCAATCATATGTTGATATCAAAAAAGATGTGCAAAAAGAAAAAGTTCGATTAAAACCCAAGGTTCAAATCCCAAAAGTCATGCCTCCGCAAGATTCGACAACTACTGAAAAATTAGCTGAAGGAGAATCTTTATTAACAAAACAGTTCAATTTGATTTTTGAAAATGTTGACTCTTTAATGGGTTTAGAACTTTCATCTGCTCTCGAGAAATTTCAAAGCGAATATATCAAAGACAAGGGTTATAACAGCGTTTTGAAGAACATTCATAACACCAGCACTACACTGAAGAGCAAAACGTATGTTCTTAGTCAACCGGAGAAAGACGACATAAAGCAAAAAATGAATTTTTGGAGAACTAAACTAGATCTTTAACCTTTTTTTTACCATAACTTTTTTTAATTCCTTATTTTTTGTCGTAAAGTAGACCTACTTCGTTGGAAAAGCTAATTGTAGACATATTATATTAAATGATATAATTATTATGCTATTTCTTCTTTTTTTTTGTATGGTAGAAAAGTTCCTCACTATCGAAACTGGAAAAATTAACGATTATATTTACCATATAGACGCTCGGGCTTATGGTTCACCAAGAATGCTCTCTGTTTTCGTTGCCAAATTTGACGGTTCGAGCGTGTTAATTGACTGTGGTTCCTCCTTAGACATTAAAAAGCTCATTAAGTTTTTAAAAAAATTAAGTATCGATTTAACTTCGTTCAAATATCTTACTACGAGCCATCATCACTTCGATCACTCAGGAGGAATGTGGCAGATTTACAAAATAATAAAAGAATATAATCCTGATGTAAGAATTCTTACAAATTATAAAACGAAAGAATTATTGAATGATTACGAAGAACACCTGGCTCGTGGAAAGAGAACATATGGAGATTTAATTGGGGTTATGGAGCCCATTGAAGAGAGCGCTTTTAAAATTATAACACCTAGTAACAACTTTAATAATAGTCCAAATAAACTTGAATTTATAGAGACTTTTTCAATCAAAGGTTCAGAAGTAAATTTTGGAATTTTGAGTACTCCTGGACACACTCCTGACCACCAATGCCCATTTTTTGTTAGAGATGACTCGTTTGAATTTATTCATCTTGGAGAAAGTGTAGGAACAATTTATCATTCTTCTGAATTAGTAACTATGCCAACATCTATGCCTACCTATTACAACCACGAAGAATATATGAAAACACTCGAAAATCTTAAGAAAATTTCTCCTATTAAGGCTGGTTTTGGCCACTTCGGAGTGATTAATGGAAAAAACAATGTTCGAGAAATCCTGTTAGAACATATCCATTTTATGAAGGAATTTAGAGCAGCAGTTATTCGATTCTATAACGAAAAACATGAAACGAAGTATGTTTTGGAACAGATAATGCCAATGTTACTCCCTCGAACCGATTTAATGATCACAGACAATTCAATATTTAATGGAATCGCATTAGGAATAGTATATGGCATGATGATGGATTTAGGATATCGTAAAGAATAATTCACTTGTTTTTCATAACATTCTAATTTATTATTAACATAACATCTTATAATGGAAGAGAGAAGTTACGAACATTTTGATGTTTGTATTGTTGGTGCTAGTATTGCAGGAAATTATTTGACTTATTTATTATCAAAATCAAACATACGGATCGCTGTAATTGAGATCCATAAAGAAATCGGTTTACCATTTCAATGTGCCGGAATAATCTCTCAAAAATTGAGCAAGTTAATTGAATTACCTAAAGAAATCGTATTAAATAGAGTTAATATCGCAAAAATCGTTGGTCCCTCTGGTAACTTTATAAAACTTTCAGGAAACGAACGTCCATATGTTATTGATAGAATTAAACTCGATCGCCTATTCTACAACAAGGTTAAAGACAATCCAAATATCACTTATTATCTTGTCGAGAAATATAAATCGTTTGAATACCACATCGATGATGGCAAGAAATATTTATTGATTGAAACATCTAAAAGAAAGCTTATAACTAAGATACTGATAGGGTGCGACGGACCTCTCTCATTAGTCGGAGAGCAATTAAATGCGAAAAATGTAGTGCTTTACGCCTCCCAAATTAGGATTAAAGCAAATATTAACGAATATGAAGCGGCTATGTATTTTAACCCACAGTGGAAGCAATTATTTGGATGGATTGTGCCCGAAGGTAATACCGTCTATCGTATTGGAATTGCCTCTGCTAAAGATGTAAATAAATGTTTTAAACGTTTTTTGAATGAGTTAAATGTTGACATAAATAAAAGAATAGACCAGCAAGGAGGTATTATTCCTTACGGAATAATGAATAAGCTCGCTTTTGACAACATTTTACTTTTAGGGGACGCAGCAGGGCAAGTTAAAGCTACTACTGGAGGTGGTATTATAATGTTGTTAACTGCTGCGAAGTACGCTTCTAATTGTGTTAATCTTTGCTTAAAATATGGTAATTTTTCAAA
>JAGXNZ010000049.1 GCA_019894655.1 Promethearchaeota archaeon
GACATATGGCATACTTCGGTGCAATTCCCACATTCAGAACATTGATAGACGAATTCTGCAAGCTCCCTTGAGAGGGGAATTTGTCCTAATAATATACTTTTAAGAATGTTCATCCTTCCTCTTGAGAAATATATTTCAAAACCCTCATCCCCTTTCGCTTCCTTAACCGGACAGGTTAAGTATCGCTCAACTGCCGGTCGAATGGCAAATCCGCAATCTCCGCATCCCTTCTGCGATTTTGATTAAGCATCAAAAATCTATACACGAAAAGACTGCTTTCCATTCTTCTTTTAAATGTTTTAATTCACTCATATTTTTACTTCCCCCAAAAGTTAAATTTTCCTCTACTTAAAACCATTTTTGGATCTAATACTTGCTTAATTGATTTCATAAAATTATAATATTGTTCGGAATACGCGCCCATGTCTACCATCAATCTCGACATATAGTCACCCATCATGTACCATTGCATTCCATGTTTGGTTACCCTTTCTAATAATGATTTCCATAATTTAAAATTAGTTTCCTCAATAATTTCATGATTTTTGCCGTCAAAATACTTCCAAAAGCTCGTAAAGCCACATGTTATCTCTACATTATTTCCATCAATTAAAACAACAGGACCGCTTCCTGCGATTGGTCTTATTTGCGTAATATTGATTATTTTTTGTATTTCTTCGTTATGTTCGATATCCCATTGATCAATATCATTTAATACACTAGGATATAAACTAATTGGTGAAAAGCATTCAGCTGTTAATGGTTGCATTGATGGATAGATTCCCCATAAATTATGATAAAATTGCCAGTGTCCTTGCTCAATATAGTGCCATTTAGCCATATTTCCATCAGAGATTTCAGAACCCAACAATTCAGTCTTATTATTTAGCATAATTTCATCTAATTGTTTAACTTTCTCGTCCAATTCCACTTCAGAATTCGCTTCTATTGTATAGAAAAGGACACCTCTTTTCTTTTTTAAATTTTCCCAAAATGGAAACATCCCTTGTTCACATCCAACTCTGACTATTAGATCCATTAAATACATTGCATCGTAGACATCAATTCCCTTTTGTCTTATCTCAGTTAAAATTTTAGCTGAAACTTCTCGTTCTTTCCGAGGTAATTGGAAGGTTTTGTAAGCAGCAAAAGGTGGTTTTGGAAATACCTGCAATGAAACTTTTGTTTTTACTCCAAAAATTCCATTATCACCACAAAACAGACCGGCTAAGTCCGGACCATTGCCAAACCTATTAAAAGGATATTTAGAATACTTATTGGCTTGAGATCCCGTATTTATAATATCTCCCGTCGGTAAAACCACTTCTAAAGAAACTAATTGGTTTGTGCACGCACCGTATTTTGCGCATCCTCCACCCCCTACAGAATGATGAGAAATTCCCCCACCTACTGCTGCAGTCATACCAGAACCAGGGCCCATACAACCGGTATATAATCCAAAATGACACAGATATTCGTTCAATTTTCCCCACGATATTCCTGCCTCAACTGTCACGATGAGATTATCCTGGTCTAAATTGATAACTTTATTCATTCTTTTAGTTTCTAATACGATTCCGCCATCACCAATAGGTTTACTACCCCCAAATTCACAATCTCCACCTCCACGAGGTACTACAGGTATGTCTTCCTCATTTGCAATCTTAAGAATCTCTGAGATTTCTTGAGCATCTTTAGGTCTAATAACTATATCAGGTACACCTTGTAAAACGAGATCTACATTTCTTGAATAGGCATGTCGTACGTAAAGGCTATTAGAAATGTATTTCTCTTTTACAATATTTTCTAATTTTTGATAGACTTCAGACAATTTTGTCAGATCCTTTTATTTTTTAATGAAATTAATTCATAATAAATTTCTAATTACCTTAATTTATTTCTTTTCTGTTTTCTCCCCAGAAATTAAACTTACCTCTACTTAAAATATATCGGGGATCAAGCGTTTTTTTTATTGATTTCAATAATTGTAAGTACTCTGGTGGAAATGCTCCAATTTCAACCAATAGTCGGCTTAGAATATCTCCTAACATGTACCAAGTTACTCCATGAGTAGTTATTCTTTCAAGTAGCGATTTCCAAAGTTTGATGTTTAATTCTTCGATAATTTCATAATTTTTTCCATCTATATAGCTCTCAAAGCTCGTAAATCCAGTCGTTAGCTCAACGTTGTGATCTCCTATCAAAATTATAGGTCCAGACCCTGTTATAGGTCTTAATCCTGAAATTTTTAAAATTTGTTCCATTTCTTTAGAGTGTTCCATATCCCAAAGGTCTACATCCTTTAAGATTCTGGGATAAGTGGTAATTGGTGTGTGACACTCTGCGTCTAATGCTGTAAAACCAGGGATTAACCCCCATAAATTATGTGCAATTAACCAATGTCCCTGATCTTCATAGTGCCATTTCCCTATGTTCCCGTCTGCAATTTCTGGACCTAATTCTTCTGCTTTATTTTGTAGAAAAATTTTATCTAACTGTTTGACTTTCTCTTCAAGTTCTATTTCAGAGTTAGCTTCTACTGTGTAAAACATTGTACCCCTTTTTCTCTTTAAGTTTTCCCATAAGGGAAATATTCCATTTTCTGTGCCC
>JAGXNZ010000340.1 GCA_019894655.1 Promethearchaeota archaeon
TCATGATTTAAATTTTTATAGGTCAACCCTTTTATATAAGTATGGTTGAAACCAAGAAAGTTGTATTCATCGGACCCCCCGGTACGGGAAAGACTACGATCAAAAAGGTATTTTTTGAAATGGTAAGTCCCCTCAAACTATTAAAAAATGCCTTGGATCCTACCAGAGGTATAAACTCAAGCATTTATTCGTTTTTCGACCTAGATTTAGGTGTTTTCGATTTAGCTGGTCAGGAAAACGCTGATTGGTTTAGCAAAGATAGTAACATTTTTAATCACACAAATTTGATCATATGCGTTCTAGACATTAATCGATACCTTAAAGAGAATATAGAATTCATCGGTGATATTATCAGGATACAAAATGACTTAAAATTAAGCAATTGCTCAATTGCGATACTATTGCATAAAATAGATTTAACTGAACCACTTTATTTACAACAGAAATTGAAGGCTATCAACGACTACCTTGTGAATGAAAAGCGGCAGGATTTGAGTTCCCAAATATATCCAACATCTATAACAAAGAAGTACTTTTTAGAAACATATGACATAATATCCCAACTTTTCTGTAATCTCATTAAATATAAAATTGGAGATATAAATGAGAAGGTACTTCACGATTTAAGAGTTGATTTGGGGATTATTGTACAATATAGCGATCTCAAGGATCATAAGATAGCTGATCTCTTCTACGATTTAAATTTATCAAATAAAGATGCTACACCACGTTTACAAAGATTGGAGAAATTAGGTTTCTTAGAGTTCTCGGAAAATTCACCTAATTTCCATTTGACAGAACGAGCAGGTTTTTTAGAATTAGGCTTGGAATCGGAAGACTTTGATGAGAAGGAGACCAAAATTAACAAAATTCTCGAATCACTTTACATTTTTTCTAATATTAATCAAATAAAAGAAGTATAGGACCAAATCTAAGGCAATATTTTAATTATTCACAACTTAAAAGAGTAGATGATATCCATATGGATTTAGGGTTAAAAGATAAAGTTGCACTAATTCTCGCTTCAAGTAAAGGATTGGGATTAGCATGTGCTAAAGGTTTATATAGTGAGGGAGTAAATGTTATAATTTGTAGCCGTTCTAAGGAAAATCTTGAGAAAGCTAAGAGCGAAATTAGTGAATTCAGACCTAGCAACTTAAATAATAAAATTGTTGCAATAGTAACTGATTTAAACGATGAAGAACAGATTAAATCTTTAGTAGAAAGAACCATAAAAGAATTTAAGCGAATAGATATATTGGTTCATAACGCTGGAGGCCCTCCTTCAGCGCCATTTAGTGGAATAACCAAAGAAGATTGGCAAAATTCGATTAATCTCAACTTACTTTCTTTCGTTAGAGTTTCCGAATTAGTTTTACCTATTATGCAGCAACAACATTTTGGCAGAATAATAGCAATTACTTCAGTTTCTGTGAAACAGCCGCTTAATAATTTGGTTTTATCAAATACAACTCGTCTCGGCGTCGTAGGTTTTGCAAAAACGCTAGCTAACGAATACGCAAAAGATAATATCTTAGTTAATGTTGTTTGTCCCGGGCCCACGCTAACTAATAGGATGAAGGAGTTAATTAAAACTCAAATGAGTGAGACAGGTAAGTCAGAACAAGAAGTTATGAATTATTGGCTTGATAATATTCCATTGGGAAGGTTTGGGCAACCGGAAGATTTAGCAAATCTAGTGGTCTTTTTAGCTTCTGAGAGAGCTAGTTATATAACTGGGACAGTAGTCCAAGTTGATGGTGGGTTTGTAAAAAGTTCACTTTAAAAAAGTATAGAGAAAAATATCACTTCAATATCTCAGTAATTTAAATATTAAATCTATTTTTTTTTATGAGATGAAGGTTTAAAATAGGGAAGTGTTACTACTATTTTGTATTTATCAAATAATGTATGTAAACTTAGGAAAAACGCGATTAGAATTTATAACAAGTGTAAGTTTAATAAATAGAATATTATTTAATTAATTGATTTTAAGATTCCGAATCAGAAATTTATATTTTTAATAATTTTGTAAAGGAATTGATAGTAAAAATCGTATAGATGAGTGAGTGAGTTTGACAGAAAGTAAACGACAATTTAAAGCAATCGGATTTTTAATTTTGCTTAGTATTTCTTTATTTTTTCCCTTTATTCAAAATAATCTTAATGTATCTTATGAAGAAAATAGAGATACTGATTTTGTCAAGACTTCCGCTCAAAGATTTGTAACGCAACAATGGATTAATAATCCTACATTTGAGTCTCCAATCGAACCAACTTGGTATTGGGAAAATGGAACTGAAGGAGATAATTCAGATATGGGGGCAACCACGAGTCCTGGGGAAGCAAATTTTATGGTTTTGGGAGAAAACGGAACATTTACATTTTCAGGAGTTCCTAACTCCACTTGGATTGAAACACCCAATTACGATTGGGGTGTCTTCCCTAATTCGGATGATCGCCATTTTGATGTTGATGGGTGCTGGATTGAACATCATTGGGATGAAAGTGTTAATCAAACGGGAAATACTGTTAGTGTGCATTGGAAAAAGAATATTACGCTACCAAAGGATATGACAGATTATAAAATTATGTCTTCGTCTCTTGATGTTATTTTTAATGCTTCTGCTCAAATATTTTATGGTTCAAATGGTATTGAAGTTATTGGTGATAACGGGTCAGGATCGCCTAATTGGTGTTTTGAGATAGGAGATTATGCGAGATTTTACGTCCTAATTGAAGATTTAAATAGCGTATATCAACCATTTCAACTAGCTGAAAACAGAACTCGCGACTTAGGAAGAGATTTTCCTGCAATCGGTGAAAAAACGGATTGGTCTTTAGATCAAATTAATGAAAACCTATTATGTACGTATTTAGAATATGTATTAAGTGTCAATTCAACAAGTTTTACAATGATTCTCGGAATAGATATCTTCTGTGAAGATAATGATGCTAATGTCGATTCCGATTATTGGGATGAATTAAGAATTAAATCCTATAATCTGACTTTCACATACGAGAAAAAAATTGACCAGTCGACTTCTATTTCGTGGAATCAAAAAGGAAATAAGCTTGATGGGGGCAGTGTTCAGATTGATGATGCCAAATTTTTCTTTAAGTATAAAGTTAACAATATTTGGCCCTCTACAGCGCCTCTTTCAGAGATTAGATTTTATATTAATAATAAAACTTTCGATGAAGGCATTATAAAACTAACATCGGCAAATACATCATTCCAAGAAGGAAAAGTTGGAGGATTTGATGTTACAAGTTTATTAACAACAGATGTGAACATTACGGTCTCAATAGAAGTTTTTCTCAAAGATACATTTGAATTAGATCAAGTTTATAATATTTCTATTGATGATGTATATCTTAATATTTCTTATACCGAAACATTTCCAGATTATGGTACAGATTTAGAATTATTTTTGGACGGAGAAGATAAAACTCTTGATCCAGTAATTCAAATTCCTATTAAGGAAGTGTTAAACATTACTGTTAGTTATAAGGATAATGTAAGTGGAAATCACATCAGTGCTGATAGCGCTACTTTAGAAGGAAAGGTTTCTGGCGATTTAACTGAAAATGTTACCTTAGAACATTATTATATCATCGTAAACTCAACAGAGCTAGGACTAGGAATTAGCGTATTAACTGTCACTCTTCAAAAAGTCAATTACGAGACTGAGTCTATCCCGATTCTTGTCGAAGTTATCGAGAGAGAAACTCAATTAATGCTTTATATAGATAGTGTTCAAAAATTTGATAATGATACGATATTTTCCCAAAACGGTGAGTTCTTAGAAATAACCATCAACTACACAGATAATCTCACATCACTGCATATAGATGGAGCCTCAGCCGATTTATTAGGATTTGGAAGCATGGATGAAGGTTTAAATCAATATAACTATACTTTAAACACTAATAACTTGAGTCAGGGTGTGAATGTATTAACTATTTTTGCTCAAAAAAATAATTATCAATCCCAAACGATTCAATTCTTCATTAATGTAGATGAAAGAGCTACAGAATTAATTCTATTTGTCGATGGTCTCCAGAAAAATCAAAGCGATACTATCCAATTTGAAGCAAACGAGTTAGTGAATATAACAATTTTCTTTAGAGATTATCTTACGGGCTCTCATCTAAGTGGAGCTAACGTAGAATTGTTGGGCATTAATAATTTGGATGAAATAGGTTCACAATTTAATATTACCATTAATACAAAGGATTTAGCGCAGGGTATCAATATTTTGACAATTTTTGCTCAATTAACTAATTATCAACCAAAATCTATCCAATTTTTCATAGAAGTTGGAGAAAGAGCTACACAGCTTCAGCTATTTATAAATAGGGAAGATAAAACCGCAGATCCTGTTTTTGAATTGCCAATTGGTAGCATGATTAATATTACTATTAAGTTTTATGATAATCGAACGGGATTTGGATTATTCAATGCACTTATACAACTAATTGGAGAAGGCTTATTTGAAAACCTTACAGAAAACTTGATGCTAAATCAATATACGATCATTTTAAATAGTTCTACCCTATTACTTGGTGTTAAATTATTCTCAGTTGTGACCCAATTACCAACATATCAAATAAATACAATCGATGTAAGAATAACGGTAGATCGCGTGAGTGCTTTAATAGATACCGTATCTGGCTTAAATTCTGCAGATATAAAACCCCTTGATGATTTTCTTATTCAAATTGTCCTTAACAATACTGATTTCGGGGGATCCATCAAAAATGCAACTGTAACTTACAGGTGGGATAATAGACAAGGAATTTTGCTTGATTCTGATAATGATGGAATATATGAAGTCACATTAAATAATGTACCCGCAGGATCGTATCGTATCTATATTAATGCTTATGCTGGAGAAAATTATGACTTTATCGACGACTTCGAAATTATTTTAAACGTAATCGCACAACCAGGTCCTGATATTACCATAATAATAATATCTTTGGCAATTGGTGTAGTAGGATTAAGCCTGGGTATCGTTCTGTACCAAAAACATTTTAAATATCCACCAAAAGTTAGGAAAATAAGAAAATTAAGGAAGAAAATTGTGAAAGGTAAAAAATTAAAACCAATTTCTCTTCAAACGCGTGAAGAAATTATTAAAAATAATTTATTAGAAAATAAAGCTCAAATAAGTGAGGAAACTACTAAAAACCTAAATTCTGTTAAAAAAGAGAATAGTAATAAAATTGAAACTGAGAAAAGCAATTTTC
Source organism: Promethearchaeota archaeon (assembly GCA_019894655.1). The sequence goes on from JAGXNZ010000340.1 coordinate 5,257, forward strand.
ATGAAAAATTTGAGAGTGAGGTGTAAATTATGAAGAGTAGACAGTTTGCTAGTTTAGGTTTCATAGGGATATTAATTCTCTCTTCTCTTGTTTTTCCTTTAATTAATATTCTTACTCCAAAAATAACAATAAATCAGCCATATCATAATAATTTTATTCACACATCAGCAGAAACAATATATAACCAAGAATGGTTAATAAATAATGATTTCTCAACTCAAGATGCGTGGTATTATACAAAAGGTGCCCAAGGAGATAATTCCACTGTTGATGCGAATATTAGTAGTGGTCAAGCAAATTATATTATACTAGGAGATAGTAATACTATTGAAATTTCAGGAGTTCCAAATAATACTTGGGCAGCCACACCAAATTTAGACTGGGGTGTTTTCCCTGATAATCACGGATTTGATGACAATGGATGTTGGGTTAATTATACTTGGGATGAGAGTGATGGAGATGAGACGGGACAAACACCTAGTATACAATGGAAAAAACAAATCAATTTACCATTTGATATGACAAATTTTCGAATTACATCTGCGTCAATTGAAACAAAATTTAACGCATCTGTTCAAGCAACACCATATGGTAGTGGTGGTATTGATGTTCCTGGTGATACTTGTAGTTATCTTGATATAGGAGATTGGGCGAGGTTTTACGTACTAATTGAAGACTTAGAAAATGAATATCAACCCTTTGAGTTGGCAAGAAACCGAACTCGCAATTTAGGAAGTGATGGACCTCCTGCTATTACGAATATAACCAATACACCACTGGACTCTATTGATGAAGAATTGTTAATCGAATATTTAGAATTAGTTTTAGGGATCAATTCCACATCGTTTAACTTTACTCTTGGAATAGACCTGTATTGTGAAGATAATGATTCAGGATATGAATTAGATATATGGGAGGAATTACGATTTAATTCCTATAATCTCACTTTCACATATGAGAGAGAAATAAAAGAATATTCTTCAATTTCATGGAATCAAAAAGGAAATAAAATTACAGGAGGCAATGTGCAAATAACTGATGCTAATCTTAAATTTAATTATAAAATTGATCAAGATTGGCCTACTCCATTATCAACATTCTCAGAAATTAGAATTTTGATTAATAATAACCCACACACTGAAACTATTAGGTTAAGTAGTGCTAATACTACATGGCAGGACGCTAAGTTAGGAGGATTTGATGTTACCAATTTGATTTTAAAGGATATTAATATTACTCTCTCCTTGCAAGTATTTATAGCAAATACTTTCACTTTAAATAACAACATCACCATCTCTATAGTTGATGTCTATCTAAACATTACCTATATAGAAACCTTTCCAGATTATGGAACTGAATCTCAATTATTCTTAGAGACTATTAATAAAACTGCTAATCGATTTATTAAAATCCCATTAGGAAATACCGTAAACATCACGATAAAATATTTAGATAATCAAACTGGAAACCATATCTCAGGTGCTAATGTTCAACTTAGCGGTAAAGTTTCGGGTCAATTAAATGAAAATGATTCTTTAGAACAATATTCAAGAATAATAAACAGCACTTATCTTGGAATAGGGATATGGTCGCTAACAGTGACTGCCCAAAAATCTAATTACGAAACACAAATAATTCAATTCTATGTTGAAGTTTTCGAAAGAGCAACCGAATTTGAATTATATGTAAATGATACTCAAAAATCAAATAATGATATTATTCAAATTGAAGCAAATAAAATATTAAATTTAACTGCTTTTTACCGAGATAACATAACAAAAGTCCATCTTAGTGGAGCAGAAGCCACCCTTCTTGGTGTTGGTAATTTCAGTGAAATTGGCCCACAATATAATTATACCTTAAATTCAAATGATCTAAGTATAGGATTTAACGTATTATCTATTTTTACTCAACTAGATAATTATGAATCTCAAAACATTCAAATTTACATCGAAGTATACGATATTGCGTCTGAACTACAACTATTAGTAGACGATACACCAACGAACGCACTTGAGACTATACAACTCGAAGTTAATCAGCATATCAACCTTACTATATTCTACAGGGATAATGTAACAGAACAACATATATCAGGGGCAACAGTAACATTGGATTGGGATAATTTTACTGAAACTGGATTTCAGTATAATTATTCTTTAAACACGAATGATTTGGACCAAGGAATAACAATTGTTACAATAGAAGCACAATTTACTAATTATCAATCAAAATCAATCCAATTTTTCATAGAAGTTGTAGAAAGAGCTACACAGCTTCAACTATTTATAAATGGGGAAGATAAAATCGCAGATCCCGTGTATGAACTTCCATTTGGGAGTAGTTTAAATATTACAGTTATATATTCGGATAATCAGACTGAAACTCATATTAGCGGAGGGAATATTCAGTTGATAAATGATACTTATTCTAGTAATTTCACTGAAAATTTAGCTATGAATCAATACACTTTGTTATTAGATACGACTGTTTTAAAAATTGGAGTGAATTTATTTACAATTAACGCACATGCTAACAACTTTCAAGTTAAAACATTAAGTTTAAGGATTACATTGAATAAAATAGCTACGGTAATAAATACTACTTCTGGAGAGTCCTACTTTAGCATATTACCTAGTGAATCTATATCATTAGCAATAGTATTAACCGATATTGATTTTGGAGGACCAATTCTTAATGCTACAGTTACATACCGATGGGCGTATGGTCAAGGTACTCTTTTAGATCCCGAAAATGATGGTACTTACGAAGATGAATTAAAGGATATTCCAACGGGTACTTATACAATAACTATTACTGCTTCTAAGGGAGATGACTATAGTTTTAAAACTTATGAAATTACATTAAATGTTGTATCAATTACTCCACCTGATTTTTCTATGTTATTTATTATGTTAGCAGGAGCACTTGTTGCTTTGGTTGTAGGATTTACTCTATATCAGGTTCGCTTTAAATATCCTCCTATTGTAAGAAAATCGAGAAAAATTAGGAAGAAAATAAGAAAAGGAAAGAAAACAAAACCTCTAAAAGATGTTGCATCTCGAGAAGGTTTAATTAAAGACCATATTGAGAGCAATTTTGAGACTATTCGATTAGAAAAAAAAACAGAAAATGGTATAAAAGAAAAATAAAGACTAGTAAAAAATTAGAAAAATAAAAGTGAAAAAGATGACAAAAGGGTATATTATTACTAACTGGACAGAAGATCAAGGCCTCGAGGTTCAATTAAGTTATCCTGAGGATTTAGTCGTAGATCTAGACGATATGATGAGAATTTTTTATGCTCATATTACAGGTGCTGGAGAAGCTGGAAATGTGGTAGTAAGATTAGAAAAAGCGCATTCAAATGTTTCGAGCTATTTTACGGGAATGGAATCTGAAAATCAATTCATGATTAATTTCATTATGGAATTAGGTGAAGATCCCGAAATATTCGGAGAAGCCGTACTTTCAGAAATCAATCAAAATATTCTATTTTACCTTAAAAGTATTAACCAAAATGCAGCCAATAGACTGGATATAACAAATGAATTGACAGATTACATAAAAAATTCTCTCACGTACTTAGAGCGTCTAAAAAATTTAACGAAAGAGCAAGTAATGGCACAAATTTATAATAGTGAAAAAGGAAGAATGATATTAGAAATCTTACAAGAAAAACCGTATACTAAAAAAGAATTACATAACCTATTAGAAGAGAAGATGAAGAAATTTATCCCTAATATTGATATCTTGTTAAGTCATTTTGTTAAAACAGATCTCGTTAGACAGGATTGGATTGAAGGAGATTCAGACATTTCTTTATTTCTACTTTCTGATTTCATTTTAATTAGAAGTCCAGTAAACAAATTATTAGAGGATGCAAAAAAAGGGCTCCCAAATCCTTATATAGCCAAAAAATACCTTGAATTAGCTACAAGTTATTTCTCCTACTATAAACCTACAGAGGCAGATAATTTAAAAATTGCGTCTCACATGATAAATCCAGATATTTTTGATTATATTATTCTTTTTAGAGAAAGAGCTTATCCCATAAATAAAGTACCAAGGGGACCAGGACAAACTTTTGATCAAATTAGGAGTTTTTTATCTACCTTAGAAGCTGATCATATTATTAAGATTATTAAGGACGAAAGTGATGTCGAATGGATATTTTTATTAACAGATATTACAGCTCATAAATTTTACCCTGAGTATTTAATTGAAAAAGTAAGAAAGGCAGTATCGGAAGATATTTTGAAAAAAGAATCAGCTATCAAACAATTAGAACTTCTTGAACAAATATATAAAAAATAAGATTAGTGGAGTAACATATAAATGACTGAGGATAGTCACGAATTTAAATCAACTAAGCAAGTTTTGGAATTAATTGGTTTAACTCACGACGAAATTGAAACATATTTTCATCTGACGGGAAGAGGTCCGGTTATGGCTGGAGAAATCGCGTTGTTAATCAACATTCCAGAGGAAAGAGCAATCGAAATTGCTAAAAATCTTCTCGATAAAGGATTAGTTCGTGAAGTGCCGGGAACGACACCCTTTTATATTGCTTTGCCTCCCTACACTGCATTATTAAATCAAATTCAAAAATTTAAAAAGATAGTACAACAAATTCAAGAGTCCACACCTAAAGCATTGGAATTAAAATTTAAAGAAATTGAGTCACATTCAGCTAAATTAAATAAATTCAACGATTATAGAAACTACATTAATACTATGAAAACTAATTTGCCAGCTCAAATTAAAGCGCAATTTAGTAAAGTAGAGGGAGAGCTCGAAAAAGTTAAAAAATTCCAGGAAATAAGAGGATTTATCCTAAATTTAAGAGAAATCGTACCTAACGAAATTATAAAAGAATTTGATGTGGTTGAAACTCGATTAGAAAAAATAAAATCTGAAATCTCTATCGCTTTTGAAAAACAATTTAGAATCGGAGCTTTAAAAAGTATGGCTGAGAAAATAGTTTCAAAAATAATTTCTGAACAGTTCGGTGACCTTACAGATTATTTTAGAGAAAAATTTGTCAATACCATTCAAAGTACATTGGATCAAGTTACAGACCAATTAGGTTCTATTTCTGATGTTGCGGGTGAGATGAGTATTGATTTAAGTAATTTTCTATCGGACATTGTTTCTGGATTAGAGGAGACTATGGGAGATTTAGACGGTCGAATAGCAAGTGTTTACGAGGATGTGGATAGAGGAATTGAAGAACTAAAGAGTTTATTTCAACGAGAAATTTATAAAACTCTTGAAGAAGATATAATGACTAACATATTAACCCAACTAGATCTATCAGAAAAAACGATGACAGAGTTTTGGGAGCGATCAAAAATAGCATCAATGTTAAGTTTTAAAGATGTGTGGTTTGTAAGAAGTGTAGAGGGGATGAAAGCTCAGATAAACGAATCCCTTACACGTATTAAAGCGAAAATCTATATAATTACTCCAAAATTGGAGGAAGTAGACTTAGTAGCTCTTTCAAAAGTGAAAAAATTCGTAAATGTGAGAATCTCTACAAATTTTGATACAAACAACCCGAATCATCAGTTAAAATTAGCTGAGATCGTGAAATATCCTAACATTAGTGTCAGGTTATATTCAAGAGAAAATTTATACTCCCTTAACCGAGATTTTGAGGAAGTTGTAATCTGTGCAGTATCCAAAAATGAATTTGGAGGTACTGAGATTGCTGGAATGGGTTCTATTATAGCCGAACATGTCAAACTTTTTGCACCGATTTTAGAAGATGTGTGGATTCAAAGTAAGAAAATAAGCGATAGTGATATTATGTATTCAATTGAATCTTCGCAACTAACTGATGTAATTAAACAACCAATTCAGCAAACAACGCTTAAATTACCAGAAACGCCTCAGGTGTTCAAGGAACCTGAAATTCCAACCCAACCCATAAAAACTAATGGAATTAATAACATTTTAAATCCATTAGAGCAAAAACTTGTAGTTCCAAAACAACCCCTAATTCCTCAAACACCTACAATAGAACAGCCAGTTGAAACTCATAAAACAAAAGCTAAGCCAGGACCAACAGTAGATATGGAGGGTACTATATCAGAGTTATTCGATGCATTTATAAATAATTTAGATAAAAAAATGAGCACTGAACTTTCAGACGACTTAGAATACCTACGAACAAGAATAACGGAAGATATTGGATATGCTTCTATATTGAATCCAATGGGTATAACTATTGCTACTCTCAGATCGGTTCCTAATTTATTGTCTTCAATGGAGATTGAAGATTTTCTTAAAAAAATTAACTTTTGGAGAAAACGGATTAAAGTTTAAAGTGTATTACTAATTTTTTCCTTTTTAATAAAAAAAAATTAATTTTTTATATTATTTATGTTTCCATTAACATTGTTTATTTTTTCAGCAACTTCAATAAGAGCGGCTTTATCGTTATAATTAACTTTTTTCGCTTTCATTCGGCTCCACGTATAAGAAGTTGCAACAACCCCTATTATCGAGCTTAGAAGGAATACAGTTCTAGCCCCTATTGCATCAGCTAATGGCCCAGAAATTAAAGCGCCAAACGGAGCTATTAGTGATGATATTGAATGATCAATAGAAATTACTCTTCCCATTTTATCGTTTGGAATAGTAGTTTGTATAATAGTCATGTAAATTGTGTTACCAATGGGCAATAAGAAGCCTACTACTAAGTTACCAATTCCTAAAAAAAGGAACAAACCCTTTGGTGCGAATGTATATCCAGATAGCATTCCCGTTATCACAATCAAAGATCCAAAGTAAGTGAAAATTTTACGTTTCCACTCCTTTTTTAAGCTAGTTAGCAACGCTCCTAACACCATACCTACTTGAAAAAACACCATTACAAAGGCAAAATCTGCAGCTGAGCCCTCGTGAAGAACTTCAACATAATAAGGCAGTAAAACGTTGAAAGGCATCAGTAAAAAGTTCAGCAACATAGAAAGCAATAGTAATGTTAAAAGACCTGGTATCAACCTTATCGTTTTTATACCCGTCTTGAATTCAAAAAGAAAAGAATCTTTTTTCTCTTCAATTATCGATCTTTCTACAA
>JAGXNZ010000050.1 GCA_019894655.1 Promethearchaeota archaeon
TATCCACGAATATAATATAGACTGCTTTCTTTTCCTTTATACATAACTTTTTCGTCTGAACACAGTCTGCATGGCGAATTCCCCTATCAACAACGCGTGCTAATTCTATAGATTGTTCGTCAGGAGGACCTCTTTCAAACAAAGGAGATGCTAAAGGTAATAGTTCGGCCATGAATGTACAAACTCCTTCGTTAGGAAGATCTGGAAATGGTGCACCTACATCGTACTTTACCCCAGTGATCACTCGTGTTTTTCCTAAAGAAACTTCAGCAGAACCTTCTGCTGAAGCTATTACATTACTTTTGACACTCCAGCCTCTATGTTGCCAAAGATCTCTGCCATCTAGTCTTTCTCCTTTTTTCAGATTAGAAAGAATATAATTCTTTTCTATAGTTGATATCACTCGCTTTATATTCATCATTCTTTTTTCTCTCCTCCATTGTATTCTTCTTGAATTTCGATATATTTCTTTTTCAACGCATCCTGTTGAATTTCATAGATTTTAGAGAGTGCTTCTTTAGCAAGGCCTAAACATTTGCTAAATTCTTCTAAATCCGTTTTGCCATCAAATTGAAGTAATGACAATTCGTCGTTGAACCATGTTATTGCACAAGGTAAATCTGCTTCACCGGCTTTATCCTCTATCCCTGATAGATCAGTTATTAATTCTCCATCAATTTTACCTATAGCAACGGCAGTTACTAGACTTCTCATAGGAACCCCTGCATCTGCAAGTGCTAATGCTGCAACAGTGATACAAGCACACCGTGTTCCACCATCAGCATCCAAAACGTTGAGAAAAACCTCAAAAGCTGTTCCAGGATAAAGTTCTAAAAATAGAACGGGTTCCAGGCAATCAGTTATTACCATTGAAATTTCTTTTTCTCTTCGTCCAGGAGCGGGGCGTTTTCTTTCAAATACCGAAAAAGTTGCCATCTGATAAAAAACTCGCAAGATTCCTCTGTCTGGTTTTGCTAAATGGTGTGGATGTACTTCTCTAGGTCCATAAACGGCAGCATATATTTTGTTGTTACCCCATTCTATGTAAGCCGAGCCGTCAGCATTTTCTAAGACTCCTACCTCCATTTTAATAGGTCTCAACTCGTTCATATCTCGACCGTCTAACCTCTTACCATCTTCACGAAATAACTTTTCCGGATACTCATCTTTAATAATTAACGGCATTTAATTCATACCTCTTATCTTTTTTTCATTCTCAATATATTCAGATATACGGTCTGTTAGCCCAACAGTGTGGGCTTCTTTTTCTATTTTTCGTATCGCATCTATTAATAATCTTTCGTGAGCCAAATCTTCGCCTTTTAACCAAATACGACCATTTTGGGTCACAAATATATTACTTTTCGTTAAGTTTTTTAACATTTTAATCATCGAACCACTACGCCCTATAACGCGGGGTATTTTTGGAGGATCAATTGTGATTACTAAACCATCCCTTCTTTTACCTAAATATTTACCTACAGTTGTTAATTCCGGTTTATTTAACCTATCTGCGGAAAGTACTTTAACTATTAAAATATCTCCTATCTGATATTTTTCCGTAGAGTTGTCCTGATTATCAGATGCTCCGCCTCTGTATCCTCTCGGTTTTCCTCTTGCTACTGTGTTTTTAGGTTTTAAAACACCTATGTCCTTCGCATTTATATCGCATATGTATTTAACAGGATTTTTATCAGTAATTAACGCAATTACTTTGTCTCCTGGACGGGGTGTATAGAAACCTCTAAGGGGAATTACATTAATATAATTTCTCTTAACTTGTTTTAATCCAATATTTAGGGAAATAATCTTTGATCTATCTTTATTAAATATTGTCCCACGTCCCGGTAAATAATTTTTTGTATCCTCTGTTAAAATTTCTCCAGGTACTACAAGATCGCGAGAAGTTTCCTCGTCATCAAACTCATCGATATCTACATCGTCAGAAGCATCTGCTGTAGGATCTTCGTTATGTTCTTCTTTCTCGTCTTCCATTTCTTAAATTCACTTTTTTTTATTATTTATACTTTTACTTAACCAATGTAGTAAAAAAATTTTTTGTCAAAAATTAGTCAAAAATTATTCGGCTAAGATTTCATAATTTTAGTTTGAACTCTTCCATGAGTAAGTTTATTTAACTTATCCACTAATTCCATCTGCAAACCTGCTGGTAAACTAACTACTGATACCCATGATCCATCCGATTGCCACTCCTCTTTCTTAATTTGCGCTAATTGTGCTACTATGTTATAACCTTTCGCTGTAAATGCAGAAGGTATTTTAAGCGCGAGTTTTACTTGTTCCATCCGAATAGGTATGATTGCCCGTATTTGTTTAATCACATCTTCTACCTGTTCTTCTGCGTTTCTCATTAAATCAACTTTGACTTGAGCTTCTTCTATTGCCTTCTCTATTCTCTGATAAGGATGTGGTTTCTTATTTTGAGGATTTATCGCATTTTTGGTAATTATAGTTATAATTTGTTTTAATTTCTTTTCCTTTTCTTCATCTCTTTGAGTGTGAGTCCATTGAATCTCCCCATCTAATAAAATATGGCCTGCTATAATTCTCCCTTCTGTAGTGTTAAATACAGCCTCCATATCACCATCTGTAGCTTTTTTTCCTCGCCTTAAATCCTCAAATACAATAAAACTTTCGAAAATCAACTCAATTGCCATCTTAGGATTTTTTAGAAGTTCTTCAACAGAAACGCGAGATTTATCCTTTCCCTCTACAAGACGCTTATTGATTTCGTCTCGAATCATTTTCTTCGCTTCCCAAGCTTGATCTGGGGCTAATAGCATTTCAAATGTTCGACCCTCTTTTTCAATGCGTCCGATTATAAAACCGCCTAAATCTATCCGCGCTCTGCCAATCATTGAAACTTACCTCTATTTGCTTTACGGAAATATCTCGTTTCTATATGTTTTTTGCCTTCTATTATTAGATAAACGTTAAATGAGAGAACCTTGAATCAGAGATAATTGTTAGAAGATTAAATTTTAGCTAATAATTCTTCCTTTTCTTGATCAGTTAATAGTGTAAATTGCAAATCGTCTTTCATAATGCAAGCTACATCGCAAGTATCCTTACTTAAATTTTCACCCATTAATTCCTTCAAGGTTCTTAAAGGTAATAATTTTAGGTCCTCATCACTAATATCTTCTTTGTAGTTTTCTTCAAGGTAAGCTCTTGCTTCTGTCGCTCCTGACCCAATCGCAAAGGCTTTATACCCCCACATGGCTCCACTTGGATCAGTTAGGTACAAGGAAGCTTCTCCATTGGAATCTACTCCAGCTATAAGGAAACTTACTCCAAAGGGCCTTACGCCCGCATTCTGGGTAAACAATTGGAGGTATTCGCAAATGTTTAAGGTGCTATCTTTTACGGAAATTTTTTCATCATAATTTAAAATATTAACCTGTGCTTGGACGCGAGCTCTATCAACTAAAACTCTTGCGTCAGCTGTTAAACCGGCAATGGCTACTCCAATATGGTCGTCAACTTTAAAAATTTTCTCAGAGCCAATAATCTCTTGAAGCTCGGAACTCTTTTTCTCAACGGTAAA
>JAGXNZ010000341.1 GCA_019894655.1 Promethearchaeota archaeon
AGGATCACGAGCAGCAGGCTTATTTTCAAGAGAAATTTCTATTATAAATTCCATTTGAGCCATTTATGAAAAAAAGTTGAATTATAATTTTAATAGTTCTTATTAATTAATAAATAATTTTCTTCTACGAAATGCGACAAAAGTAGGATTTTTTCAATCTATTAAAATTTAAAACCTTTATTTGAGATGTAAATTAATACCCCTACGTAAAACTTACAAACACTAAAAGTAATAGGGCAAAAAGATTAAGCAGAAAGCTGTATTTACCAAGCTTCGGTAATTTTTCGTCGGAAGGACGATTATTGTTTCTTTTAGTGGAAGTAAAATCAATAATTAGCACAACAAGGCTAGTCATAAACAATCCAAATATGAACAATATTAACACAAAAACAAACATTATAAAAAAAATACAGTTAAATCTTATATAAATCTTTTCCTAAGAGTTACAAATAATTAGCTTTTCTCAGGTTCTCTACGATTCTCTTCTTTACATCTGATACTTCTGCTTTAAATTTATTTCCCGTTATTTTTTGATAACTCATCATATATCTCTTGGCAAGGTCTACTTTAATCTCGGGAGCTATAGGAGGGATATCTTGATCTGGGGTGATATTGGGAAAAATATCAGGATATGTGTCCATTAACCAACCTCTGAAAATCTCTTTATCCAGAATTTCAGGTTCTTCACTATTTTCAAATCTTTCGTTATAACTATCTGCAACCCAAAATCTAGAAGAATCTTGAGTATGAATCTCATCAGTTACCAATAATTCTCCGTTTTTAATTCCAAATTCGTATTTCGTATCAACTAGTATTAAGCCATTTTTAAAGCAGTAATTTTGGGCAAACTTAAATAGCTTAATCGATGCATTTTCCATCTGAGTATATACTTCCTCATTAACTAATTTATCTTCTAAAATTTTTTCTCTGGAAATATATATATCGTGCCCACTCTCCGCTTTTGTGGAAGGTGTCAAAATAAAATCGTCTAATTTCTGATTCTTTTGCAATCCTTTAGGTAAAATAATTCCCGAAGTAACTTCTCCTTTAATATAACTACGCCAAGCAGACCCAGTTATGTAAGCCCTTGCAACCATTTCTACAGGAATCATTTCACATTGATGAACAATGGAGACATTTGGATCTGGGATATCTATTATATGGTTTTTTACTATATTTTTAGTTTTTTCGAACCAGAAAGATGATATTTGATTAAGCATTTGACCTTTAAATGGAATTGTAGTAATCACGCGATCAAAAGCCGATAACCGATCTGTAGCAATGATTATTCTTACATCATTTTTTATATAATTATCTCGTACTTTTCCCTTATAGAGAGTTCCTAATGATTCAAAATTTGTACTTTCTAAAGTGTTGTCAAATTGATTTCTAATAATATCGTCTAATTCTTCTGATGTCATGGTTATAAAAAGGATGAAATGGCATAAAAATACTTTTTATCAATTCTATTAGCTATTTGATAACATAAATTTAATTTAACATATAGTGATTTTAGAGTTTACGGTATGAGCCGTCATAAAAGTCTGCTAAGTTATATTTGTGTTTATTCTTTTTCATTTTTCTTATGAAAGCACTCGTCAAATCTACATTTAGGCTATTTAAAAGGCTAACAAGATAAATGAAAACATCAGCGATCTCATCAGAAATATTCTCTAAAATATCTTTGTTGTTGTGAATTGTATCAAGTGATAGGTCTTTAAACAAAAATATTTCGGACAATTCAGACACTTCAATACCGATCGCTTGAATTAAATCTTTAGGATTATGAAATTTCGTCCAATTACGCTCTTCAACAAAGTGTTCAACTTCTTCTTTAAAATAAGAGATTTTAGTATTATTATCTTCGAGTTTGGAATTCATAAATATGCAACAAACACTTTTAATAGTAGTCCGTTAAGATATATTAACAACATGTTGTAATAAAATCACATATTAACTCATTAATTATGTCTTTACGTTGAGCAGGTGCGA
>JAGXNZ010000342.1 GCA_019894655.1 Promethearchaeota archaeon
TCGATAATATTCTCACTTACCCAGCTCAAAATAGTATGTTTGGAGGTGCTGAAAATAATGCAGAAAATACTTTTGCTGAATATTGTGAAACCTGTGGAGAGTGTTTACTTGGCGTTACTGGTGGAGTGTGTCCTATGGCCGGATGTGCCAAAAATCTTAGCAACGGACCATGTGGGGGCACCGTTAATGGCAAATGCGAAGTTGGTGGATACATTCATGAATGTGCTTGGGTAAAGATATACGAACGCCTTAAGAAATTCAATAGGCTTGATCTATTTACCAAATATCGTCCGCCAAGAAATTATAGACTTTGGAGTAGCCCACGGTTTATAGAGATAAATAAACAATATACAAACGAGGAAGTAGAACCGCAAAAGGAGGCGAAAAAATAAAATGCCAAAAAGACCGGCGTATAGTAATTTAGTGAAATCAATAAGAGAAGGTAAATTTGTAATCACTGGCGAACTTGAGCCTACTAAAATGATTGATCTAAGCTCAATTATTCATTCCGCAGAAGAAATGAAGAAAACAGGGAAAATAGTAGCTGCTAATGTCACTGATGGGCCACAAGGAGATGCTTACACTTGTTCTATGGTACCTTGCCATTTAGTTCAAGAGAGCGTAGGGCTAGAAACCGTCTGGCAGATGACCGTTAGAGATAGGAATAGAATTGCTTTATTTGGCGATATTTTAGGGGGTTCGATTCTTGGACTAAAAAACCTATTAGCTTTAACCGGCGACCATTCTGCATTAGGAGATAATAAAAATGCTCGACCGGTATATGATTTAGATTCTACACAGTTAATTGATCTCGTGTCCAAAATGGTAGATGATGGTACTGATTTGGAGGGAAAAGAAATTGAAGGAGGAAAAATCGAAATGAATGTGGGTTGCGCCGCTAATCCAAATTCAAACCCAAGAGAACCAGAAATCTTAAAAGTCGGAAGAAAGGTAGAAGTCGGTGCTGATTTCGTTCAAACTCAAACATCTTTTGATATAGATGATGCCAAAGAATTCCTAAAAGAATTAGAAAAATACAATGTTCCAGTTTTGCTAGGATTATTTCCTATAAAAAATTACGGGATTGCTTGGTATTTTAACGAAAATATCCCTGGTGTTTCAGTCCCCAAGGATTTCCTTAATGCGCTCAAGGCAACTAAAAAAATTGAGAATAAAAAAGAAAAATACGCAAAAATAGACCAGATTAACATTGATTTTTTTGTACCATTTATGCAAGAAATAAAGAAAACTACTAAAGCAGCGGGTATTCATTGCATGGCTGTTCACTACGAAAGGCTTTTTGAGCCTCTATTAAAAAACTTTTAGTAAAAGGTGTAATATAAAACTAGATTTTATAATAATTTTTTTAACTACATTTGAACAAATTGTAAGAGTGTGATAGAAATATGAAAAATTTAGATGAGAAAGATAAACAAATTCTTGAAATGTTAATCGAGGATTCACGAAGACCATATAGAGAAATAGGAGACGCAATAGGAACGAGTGAATCCACCGTAAGAAAAAGAGTAATTAAACTTCAAGATGAAAATGTAATAGAGAAGTTCACGATTAAAATATGTAGAGAGGACGAGCGCTGTATTATAGCATTTATTACATTAATCCCGAGAAGTCAATCCGAATTAAAGGAATTATTACGAGAGGCACAAATTCTTCCTCAGTGTGAAGAAGTTTATTTCTTAGCGGGAGAATGTGGCATTCTCGTCAAGGTAAATGTTCCAGAAATAAATGAACTGGATGCAGTTATCGAAAGTTTTAGAGGAAGAAGTGATGTCAAAGGCGTAGAACATGTATGCGTCGTTTTGAAAAATGTAAAAATCTCAAAACAAGCCGAAATTCATTAAGCAGATTTAACGCTTGAGTTTTGGAATAAACATTCCGGTTTTCTTTTTATATTGAATATATGTTTCACCGTATCTGAGTTTGAGATCTTTTTCCTCATAAACACAAAATAAATAAAAGATTGGTATCCATATAAGAGAAATAACGCCAAGAAAAGGAGAATTAAGTAAGAAGGGTACGAGCCACCAAATACCAAGTTCCCCTATAGCTTGAGGATGCCTGATCTTGTTGTATATGCCACCATAAAGAGAATGGTTTATTGAGGGTTTAATAGTTTCTTCTCCAGCGTCATGAACGCCTTTAAGCATAATTGCGACACTTGGTACAGCAATTAAGATAGCTATTAAAATTGATACCCAATAATCCCATGGGAAGAAAAGTGGGAAATCTATCGGAAGTGGATAATAAAAATAGACGATTTGAGTAATCAGAATTATGCCCATGAATGAACTGGCCATTATTCGATAAAAATAACACCTTTTAAACGCAACATCACCTATTTTTTCCTCAAGCAACACAGGTCGAACGCTTTTAATGTAAAAAATGGTAAGAAGGAAAGAGGAACTAATCATAACTATAAAGTTAATCCATTCTATCAAGAGGAACGCCATAGTTTTTAACTTTTATAATAAAATTTACCGTTCTTTTCAAATTTCTCTATTTTTCCGAGGTCCTCAAGGTAAAGGAGATGTCCTAGAACTTCGCTTAATGCCATGTAGGAATTAATCTCATCTAAATCATCACCAAAATGAATTTGAGATATTCTTCTTGGGGTTAGTGGATTATTTTTTATAACTTTGGATATATCATTAAGTCTATTCTTGTGATGTTCTTTAATCTCACTAATTCTTTCATGTGGATTATAGATTATTTCTTGGTGACCTGGAAAAATAATTTTAGGGTTCAATTTGTCAATTCTATCTAATGACTGAAGGTATTGATCAAGTACATTCTTGAAATTATAGTCCACATATTCATTAGCGAGAAAATCAGGGATTATGAAATTACCTATGTGTGGTGTAATGCGACTTAAAATATGATCCCCGCTGAAGAGATACTTTCTTTTAGCGTCAAATACATTTATATGCCCAAAACTGTGGCCGGGTGTCCATATAATTTCTAGATCGTTTAAAATTTTATCACCATCATGTACAATTTTATCTGGGGCTTGATATTTCCTTAATTTTGGCCAGTAAGTAAAAAATTGTACAATTCTTAACCTTTCCTCTTCACTCAATCCATAATTCTTCATTTCAATAGAAATTCTAATTGCCTCTTTTTCAATATCCTCCTTTTTTGACTTATCTGTTTCCCACTCTAAGATTTGATTGGTTATATTATGCATAATGATCTTTAAATTTGGATTCTTCTGTTTAAATTCTTGAATTAGTCCAATATGGTCTAAATGATTATGAGTTATTATACAAACATCTATATCCTCAATATTCAGTCCTATACTGTTAATTTCTTGTAGAAATATCTTCCTCCATGCTGGACTATTGAATCCAGCATCAATTAGAACATTCTTTCCATTAATTTTTAAGATGTAAATACAAACAAATTTTACTTGAAATGGGACATCAATTTTAATTTGATAAACATCATCAATTTTATTGACTTCAGATTTAAATTTATGCAAAAAAAGTACCTAACTTTCAATCAATTAACTTTAATTGAGAAAATAAATAAAACAATTTTTATTTTGCCTTTTAAAACGAAAAAAAAGAAAAATAAGATTTGTAAGATAATTCTAATCTTTTAGACCGTAATACATCAGCCAAAAACTAACTAGATAGCCGATTCTAACAAAAATCACCATCACTTCTGGAGCTGTTAAACCCTCTAGTATTCCAAATATACAAAAACTTATAGAACCCATCGATAAGAAAAAGAACTTTCTTCTTAATACACCTGAAGATTGAAAGCTTTTTATTAAAAAACCAAACCCAAGTATAATTAAGACCAAGAGCAATAATACAACCATTATAA
>JAGXNZ010000343.1 GCA_019894655.1 Promethearchaeota archaeon
AGCTCGCCAATTTGAGTATTAAAGTTTTCCTGTAAAATGGCCATAGTTACGACACCCGTAAAGTTGTTAAAAACTAAGCATAAAAACACCGATAATAATTAACTATAATATGACAAACACAGAAACATAATCGAGTCTAGAAAAAGAGGGTGTTACAATTCTTTTGGATCAAATTTCTGATTTAAATTTTCTGGTCCTAATTCGAAGCTAAATTCTAAAGTAGGTATAATTTCCGATTTAAACTTGAATATGTGCTCACCTTCTGAAAATTTCTCTAAACCTTCTTCATCAATTCTAATTAGGATGTTTATCGTATCTCCTAGAGCTATAATTCTTCCAGCAAGCTTTCCACTCAATAAATCATCAATAGTAAATCCCTCATCCTTAATATAAAAACTGAAGTGTCCTTTAAGTTTCTCGATATCGTAATCTTTCTTTGATACATTTATAGGAAAATCATCGAGATACATTTTTCCATAATCAGAGAGTTCAAAATTATTGATATCGAAATTTTTCGTGCTAAATCCGCCGAGTTCAATTTCCTTAGGGACTTGGATCGGCGTTATCACATTCAACGCTTTAATAAGAAGTGAATCTGCTTTTCCATCATCGGTTGTGTCAACGGTGTAAATGGACTTCTTAGATGGAAATATTTTTTTAAAGAGCACTTTTAGAGCGGATATATCGAAAGACATAATTATTATTACAATTAAATGATATTTTCTATCTTTGAGTTAAATAATTATTATTCAATTAAAAATTTATGATACGATTAAGGTGTTGTAATAATTTTTACGCACTTTCTTTCTTTCATTAGTTTAAAACCAGTAGAAATTAGTTTCTCTAAAGGAATGACTTTTGTTATGAGTTTATCGACTTCTATGGTTTTATTAGCAATAAGTTCAATTGCATCTAAGAAATCTTCGGCGTAGCCTATATACGATCCTAAGATTTGTCTTTGGTATCTCACAATGTCATTTGGTTTTATTTTTGCTTCGGCGCGATAATCCTGTCCAAAACAAATAAGTCGAGCACCAGGAGCCCAAAAGTTAGTTGCCATTTCAAACGTCTCAGTTATCCCAACGGCATCAATTATAACATCCGCTCCCTCGTTGTTCGTAAATTTCATGATTTCTTTCTGTACATCCGTGGTATCAGGATTAATCAACAAATTTGCTCCTAATTCTAGTGCTTTTTGGCCACGCCATTCATCAATTTCTATGCTGATCAGTCGTTTGATTGGATGCTTTCTTATAACCGATTCAATAATCAATCCCATAGGGCCGGCTCCAATTATAACTACATTATCGGATTCCTTGACGTTAGCGATGTTATGACAGTGAACTGCACAAGAAAGGGGTTCTGTTAAAGAAGCAGCAACCAGGTCGATTTTTTCGGGCAATTTAAAGAGAGAACTTCTTGGCACTACGCAGAATTTCGCAAACCCTCCATTTTGAAAGATACCAAATGTCGTTCCAAGGGCCATATATTCACAGAGGTTCGACAGCCCCCTCCTACAATTGATACAATACCCGCACTTTTCATTTGGATCTACGACAACCTTATCATCGTTTTTTAAATCATGAACATTCTTACCAATTTCTTTAACGATCCCAACAAATTCATGTCCTAAAATTGTATTATCACTAGCAGGATGTCCTCCTTCCACTATCTTTAAATCAGTTCCACATATGCCACATGCTTTTACCTCAACCAGAACTTGGTTACTCTTTGTAATTTGTGGAACATTGACTTCTTCTAATTCAATCTTGCCGCCATTATTTTCACTTTTATGAAAAACGGCTGCTAACATCTTTTCCATTTAATTCTCCTTAATCTATACCTAGAATATCGATTTTAGAAAAGAACTTACAAGTATAATTATATATTTCAATAATTAACTTTCCTTAATGAACTAACTTATAAAAATATTAAATTTAAAAATCAAAAATAGAACTCTAATTCGTAATATCTTATGTTAATTGTTTGTAAATATTAGATAGAAAAAAAATAAAATGTTTTATTTTATTGGTTAATTACAATTTTGCTCCACAATAGGCACAAAAAACTGCGGTTCCATCACGTTTTACAGAGGTTCCACAGTTAGAACAATAGATCCCTTTCTCTTGAGATGGTGGTTGATTGGAAGGCGTAACTTCTACATGTTTTGCCTCGCCAGTCTTAGTAGAGAATTTACCTCTCAATTCACCTCTTGCCTTGAGATCTAATACTATTGCTCGAGCATCTTTTGTTGTTATCCCTGTATTAGTGGCGATCTGTTCAATGGAAGCCGTGGGATTTTCTTCAAATTCAAGCTTTACAACGTTTCTTAACTTGCTTCTACTTGTAAGCTTATAAATTTGACTCGAAATTATTGATAATCCAATAACTATCCATAAAAATCCAAACCACCACCACCAGTTAAATGTATCTTCAAGGAGAGTATTAAATCCCCACCAAAGAAACATACCGGCTATGATTAGAGAACAGACACTAAAACCTTCTGAATATTGGTTTGATTCATATTTCATGATTCATCAATTTTGCATTTATAATATTCTATAATTTTATACAAATGATTCTTACGATATGAAGATGGATGCATTATATATGAGTTAAAGAGTCCAATATTTGATTTATCCTTCTAAAATATAAAAGAGTGTTGGTTTTACTAAGGATCTATTAGTTAATATTTAAAATTAAAACGCAAAAATTTGCTTTCTAAACAGGATTTACTGACTGATTTATGATCTTAAAAATTTCTTTCACTTCCACTTGGTCCTCTGTTAAAAGGATAACCAAGTGTTCAAGTATTTTCATTGAAAGGATATAATAGTTATCAGAATGAGTTATATTAAAATCGGGGTTGTGTAATCCTATATCTTGGGCAGTCTCTTCTGCTAATTCATAAATCTGAGATATATTTAGTGAGATCGAGGCTTTATTAAACTCGTCCTCATTAATATACGATTTCATTATGACCCCATTCGTGGAAGATATCAAAATGAAGTAAACTGACGGTCCTAATTCATTTACTAAATTGTTTAGAATCGTGTCCAAATCTAATGTCAGCGTCATCTATATTATTTTATAAATTTTAATTATAAATATGTTTGGGTTAGAGTTATTAAGAGTACTAGTATCTCGTATAGTTTATTTTTATATTTTAAAATGAGCCGACTATAAACAGAAATATTTATCTACTACAAACTCGAAACAATGAAACTGATTTAGGTCCCCATTAAAATTTTTTACTCTTTCACTAAATTGATCTAAAAACTCCTCTGCAATCAAATCCACATATCTTTCAAAATTGTCAGATTTAGGCGATTGATCAACAAGAAAGGCAAATATTATGTCATCTTTAACAGAGATGATAAATCGTTGATTTTTAAAATTTATGGATTGAAGTGTATCTTCGGAATGTTTTCCGATAACTTCATTTGAAAACATTAAAATAGCTGAAAGAAAACCCCCAATTTGAATGTGATTTTCTGATATTGAAACTTTATCGTCTCTAATTTTGGTAAATAACGTATGCCCCGTCGTGCTAACTACAAAAAGAGCAGATAATCCTTCAAAACTAGGAATTATCTTACTACAGGTTTCATTAATCTCAGATAAAGGTGCTTTAGAACAATATTTTTGGGCTAAACTTCTTGAAACTGAACACATTTCATCGTAATTTGTAAGAGTATCCTTTTCAACAACATAGAAAATTGCGATACTTTCAGCATCAAAAGAATAGAAATGAATAGAAATAGTAAAAATTCCAAGGAGCTCAATTAATTTTCCCTCTTTCTTTTTTAAAATATCGGGACGATAGAGTTTTATGAGATCTTTCATAAGAGAACGGCTGATTCCTTTATTATATATTAAATTAGAATTTTTTTCAGTTATCGATACTATTCCAACACCCAATATATTCATTTCGGTTGGACTGTCCAATAATTCCTGATGGCCTTTCTCTAATACTATCATTTTTTTTTATTTTTTTGTGGTAAATTTTTTTTATTTGAAATCAAAAATTCTTTACCATAGTATTATTTGAAATCAAAATATTTAAATGTTTGCTTTTTGTTATCAAAAAAATCTCCACAAAGAATGAAAATTATCCCTGAAAATCAGATTAAGACATGCTACGAATTGTTTTTTCGTATTTTAACTTTTCATTTCTAAAATAATATTTTTGCATAACAAAACATTATTTGTGTGTTTTTTCATATGAAATTTTTTTAATAGGTCAATACATAAATTGAATTAGAACCATGTTTACCGCTTGTATACATCGAAATATTATATAAAAATATATAGAACCAAGAATAAATACACATAAAAGTGAATATATTTAACTTCTAACTATAAAAGCTTTCAGAATACTCAAAATTGGCATGATTGATTCAAATGCTATCTTAATGATACTGAATTCACTGGAATCGCCAAAAAATTCCTTTAAGGCTACGATAGATAAATTTATTAAGGTAGCAATCAAAATCGCAAATGAATCCGAGGATATGAAAGATGATTTAGAATTATATGATGACATTATTTACCACATCTACATTTATGATATAGATTATAATATATGGATTAAGAAAAAAGGGACATCCTTATCGTTTAATAGCTCGTTCTATGAAGAAAACTCAGAAAATGTCAATATTCTTCACTGTATTCTTACAAAAAATATTATGAGGCAAATTTTAATCCGAAAAGTGCAGGTACCTGATGCGTTTATGAGAGGTTTGATTAAGATCAACGGCAATCTATCTGACGCTATCCATGCAAGAAATTTATGGAAACTCTTTCTTGCTTGTATGGATTACTTAGCTGAGAAAAATGAGTAAAAATTCTATCTTCTCCTTTAGTGTTTTAGTAAAATTATTTAGAAAC